>JAIRUL010000108.1 GCA_031254445.1 Chitinispirillales bacterium | reverse complement strand
CCTGCTCCCACACTTTCTTCTCGTCTAGGTCGAAGAGTTCGTGTATCAGCTTCAGGTAGTGCGCCGCGGCCTTGGAGAAGAGCTTGTGCACGAACAGCGTCTTCTGCTCTTTCATGCAGGTGTCGAAGACCGTGTCATAGGGGATTTGGGTCTCCGTGATCTTCTCGCGGTAGAGCTCCATTAGCGCCTCCAAGTATTCGTTTTGGCGGTTCGTCCCGCGGTAGGCGTTGGGGATTATCTTGGTGATGGAGCAGCAGTCGGGGAACCTCTTCTCAAGGATGCGGTGCAGCTCGGTGATGCCGTTTACGGCGAAGAATGAGAGCTCGGTAGGGACGAACACCTCGTCCGCCGCCCGCAGCGCCGCCTCCTGCAGCATGTCTATCCCGGGCGAGTTGTCGATGAGGACATAGTCGTAAAACCGGCCCAAGCTGCAATACTCGAAGACCTTGTCCAAGATAAACGGGTCCTTTATGTCGTGCCCCGATAGCTCCGCGTGCGAGGGTATAATGTGGAAATTGCGCAGTTTCGTCTCTATAATGGCGTCCATGAGCTTCTTTCCCGCAATCCCGACCGAGGAACGGTAGATGTCCCTGATGCTGGGCGAGCGCTGCCCGTCCCCGTTGACCACAAGCGAGAGGTGGTGCTGGCTGTCGTTGTCGATAGCCAAAACCCGAAACCCCGACATGGCGAGCGCCTGCGCGACGCTGATGGTAAACGTAGTCTTCCCGACCCCGCCTTTGTAGTTAAGCACGGCAATCGTGCGCATAGTATGCTTGTCTCCCGACCCGAAATGGGCGTATTTGTTTGTTGGCCGCTAGCCGCATACCACAACGGCTATAATTATAATTATACATTTTTGGCTGGAAAAATAAAAGTATTTAAGGGCGAAATCTTAAAAATCTTAAAAATCGCAAAAAATCCCAATTTTTTTATTGAGATAATGCCCCGCCCATAATATATTTTATATAAGGGTAGCCATTACCCCCTTAAATCAATTTTTTCAAAAAGGCATAGCGCTAACGAGCATGAAAAAAATAGCAATAATCACCGCGGCCATAGCGATAGCGGCGATATCCGTCGCCTCTTGTTCCAATACGTCGCCCAAAAAGTTAATGAAAAAGGGGCTCTACGACTGCTCGAACCGCCTGCAAGCCGCGGCGCAGCGTATGGAGCGGAAGAACTACACCGACGCCGTCCGCATCGTCGACGACGTGAAGTACCAGTGCGGCGGCTCCCCGCAAATAGACACCGCTTACTACTACGCCGCCGTCTCCTACTTCCGCCAAAAGCTGTACGACGAAGCCAGCGCGGAGTTCGAGGCGCTCTATGGCGAGTTCCCGCGCTCGCCTTTCGCGGAGGAGGCGCACTTTCGGTTCGCCCACATACGCTACATCCGGTCGCTCCCGTCGTTCCGCGACCAGGCCGAGACCAAGGAGGCCATGCGCCTATTGAACGACTACACCGACCTCTACCCCAAGGGGGCATATGTTGACAGCGCGAGAACGCTCTTCATTGCGTCTTTAAACAAGCTCGCTGAGAAAGAGTTCAACAACGCGCTCTTCTACCGCAAACAGAAGGAGCACAACGCCGCGCTAATCTACTATAGGGCGGTTCTCTCCGAGTACCCGGAGTCAAGGTTCGCGCCTGAGGCGGTAGTTGGCATGGCGGAAATGCTCATCGCGCTCCAGCGCACGCAGGAGGCGGTGGAGATCATAGAAGAGCTAGACGCGTCGGAGTTTGACGAGGGGCTAAAGGGGAGGATTGAGGTTATAAAGCAGAGGGTTTTGATGACGAATGCCGGGAATGGCAGGGGATAGTTCTCAATGCTCAATGCTCAATGATGAGCATTGAATTAATGAGCAATGGATGCCCCTAATCTATGCCGGCGAAGCCGTTTTCCACCATTGAGCGTTGGGCGTTGAACATTGAGCATTGTCCGTATCGGCATCCTCGGCGGAGTCTTCGACCCCGTGCACTTGGGGCACCTCTCCGTCGCGCTCTTAGCTAAAGAGCGCTTTGGGTTAAGCGAGGTGCTGTTCGTGCCCAGCGGCGCCCCGCCGCACAAGCCGTCGGTCGCCGCCTCCCCGGAAGACCGCCTGAATATGCTCAAACTTGCGCTCTTAGGCGTGGACGGGTGTCGCGTGTGGGACGGCGAGCTGCGCCGCGAGGGGTACTCCTATACAATCGACACGTTAGCGGAGTTGAGCGGCGTTTATAGGGGCGCCGAGTTTTATTTTATCATAGGCACCGACAACCTGCCGGAGATACGCAAGTGGCGCTCGTATGAGGACATCATCGCTAAGGTAACCGTTTGCGTGGCGTATCGCCCCGGGTACGATTTCGGCGCCGCTACCGCGCTCGCGCCGGCAAAGATTGAAGAGTTCCCCGGGCCGCGGTGGGGGGCGAGCTCCACGATGCTGCGCGAGTACATAGGCAAGGGGCATTCGTGCAGATTTATGATACCGGACGCGGCGCTTGGGTACATACGGGAGAGGGGGCTTTATGGATATTCTCATGAGTGAAGAGAAGCCGAATGCCGGCGGAGGCATTGGCGCGGCGAAGCCGTTCTTAGGGATTCACTTCAAGTGCTGCGGCGTCTACTGCCGGATATATAGGAATAGAAAACAGGACGCTTACGAGGGCATGTGCCCCAAATGCCATAAGAGGGTTAAGCTGCCGATAGGCTCCGGGGGGACGGATAATCGTTTTTTTGAGGTGACGTAGAGGCGGCATGTGCGTTGGCTAGAAAGGCGCATTGACGCTATAGCGTGCATCAATTTCGGCAATAGGTATCAATATGGCAATGGTTAGACGTTAAGTATCAATACCGTAATCAACGATAAAATACGCACTAATCGGAGCGTCAAATGGCCTCTAGCGAAAAGATTAGAAAGCCCGCCGTAGACGGACGGTTCTACCCGTCGTCCCCGATAGAGTTGAAGAACGACATCGGTAAGTATCTCGCCTCCGCCAAGCCCGACGAGCCGCTCCCGCCGGTCAACATAATCATTGCCCCCCACGCCGGCTACGTCTTCTCCGCGCCCGTGGCCGCCTATGCCTACGCCCGCGTTTCGCGCGGCGCAAAGACGGCGATCCTCATCGGCCCGTCGCACTACGAGCGCTTCGACGGCGTGCATGTCACCGACGCCAAGTACTACGAGACGCCGCTCGGCAAGGTCGAGGTCAACCAAAAAATTGTCGGCAAGCTAAGCAAGCACCCGCTCTGCCTGCGGGCGCAAGGGGCGGAGGATAAGGAGCACTGCTTGGAGGTTCAGCTCCCGTTTTTGCAAATGCTCTTAGGCAAGTTCACCATTGTCCCGCTGCTCACCGGCAATGTGAGCGCCAAGGCCGTCGCCGAGATGTTGCTGCCGCTTGTCGACGACGCGACGTTGCTTGTGGCCTCAAGCGACCTCTCGCACTACCAACCCCAAAGAGAGGCGCGCGAGATAGACGACGCCACGATTTCAACCGTCCTCTCCGGCAGAGCCGAGGGTTTTATGGAGGGCTGCGGCGAGACCGCTATGCGAATAGTTATGGACATCGCAGCAAAGAAAGGCCTATCCGCCGAGCTGTTAGACGCGCGCACCTCCTACGAGACCGCGCCGGAACACGGCGACCCGCATAGGGTAGTCGGCTATGCTGCGATAGCGTTTGCCAAGCGCAGCGCGAAAGATTCGGGGGCGGATGATTTCAGTCAAGAGGAAAAAGAGTATATGCTGAAATTAGCGCGAAGCACGGTAGAGTCTGCGCTCCGCGGCGAAGACGCGCCTTTGCCCAAGCCACCCCTTACGAAATTGATACAGCCCTACGGGTGCTTCGTAACGCTCAATAAATTCGGGCATCTACGCGGCTGCATAGGAAACATCGAGCCGGTAAAACCGCTCTACAAATCGGTAGCCGACAACGCGGTAAACGCGGCGTTCCACGACCCGCGATTCCCCAAGCTCAAAGCGGGCGAACTCGCCGACGTTACGGTAGAGGTATCCGTATTGACGCGGCCCGCGCCGCTTGAGGCAAAATCGCCGGAAGACCTATTATCGAAATTAATCCCGCATGAACACGGAGTGATACTAAAATTCGGTTCGCGCCAGTCAACATTCCTCCCGCAAGTATGGGAGCAGCTGCCGGACAAAGTAATGTTTCTAGAACACCTATCGATGAAAGCCGGAATGGGCAAGGACGATTGGAAGCGCGCGGACGTGTGGGTTTACCGGGCCGTGCATTTTGAGGAGACGTGAAAAAGCATTAGATATAAAGATAAAGTCAAAATCTTTTAAATTCTTTTTTCAGACGAAGCCTACGGCTTCATAACGTGTGGCGGCTAAAGCCGCCACACACAGTCAACGTCAAAGTCAAAGGCGGCGGTGTGGATGGTTTTGATGTTGATGTTGACTTTGACTT
>JAIRUL010000057.1 GCA_031254445.1 Chitinispirillales bacterium | reverse complement strand
GGCGGCTTTAGCCGCCACACGTTATGAAGCCGTAGGCTTCGTCTGAAAAAGATTTTGATTTTAAGATTTTAAAGATTTTAAAGTCTTTAAAGAAATTGACGGTAGCGACAAAACCAAATATTTGCTCAAGCAACCAATCAATAACAGTCCTCGAAACACGAAGTAGAGTGGTAATTGTTCGGAATTATATCCGGTTGGGAATTGCCGTCTACAATAACGCTGCGCATCCACTCCGAAGTTGCGGGGCGTTTTGATTTGTCTTCTTCTATCTTTTGCCACTCTTCGTCCGTTAGGCGTGAACCCTGCGGCATAACAAATTCATAGTAGCTAAACGTTGCGCCCTTTGTTAGATAGAGATAGCCGTTTATTTCGACGACGACATAAATCTCATTCGCTTTTCCCGTGGCGGCGTGCAGTACGCCGTTTTTTGGATCGCCGGGGATGTTTCGCGTGTAAATATCGGCCGCCACCGCGATGGAGCGGTCGGGGCCCTGAACTAACCACCACGAGCTTCCGCCCCCAAGGCCGTCGGGGTCGAGCACGCTTAGCGTGAAGTTTTCAACGGCGCCGCCGATTACCGCGATCCTCTTATGCTCTTCGGCGCTAAGCGGCTTGTTTGCCAACTCCTTTTTTGACGCGTCAATCAGAAAAGTTACGAAATCCTGCAACTTTTCTGATTTGGTTTTTAATTCGTTGTCAAGCAAGTTATGCTTGGCAAGCATATTGCGGGTTAGCGTTATAAGCTCGTTCAGTTTATTCCAAAAGAGGGCATTGGGTTCCACATACCCCAATTCCCGATCGGGTTCCGGCAGGTAATATTCGTCGCAGCCGCCGCTTTCCGCCGCGTAAGGCTGGTCTGCGTATAAGATGAAATCGTGCTTTAGCTCCGCCCACGACGCGAGCGATGTGTTCAGGTTTTTATAATCCCACGCCTTGGTTTTCATAAACGCCGGATAGCCCTTGTCTTTCTTTTGAAGCGCCAAAAGGCTTTCGATCCACTTGTTGTATGTCGATTTATTCCAGCCGTCGAAATTTTTGAACTTCTTTTGCAGTTTGGCTATTTCTTTTGGGTATTCGCCCCACTTTTCCTTTTCTTTATAAAAATTATTGAGCACATCGCCGGCGGGTTCCGAGCCGAAAGCGGAAAATACGTCTAGTCCCTTGGGGAAGGCGCGCTCGGCGTTTAAGCTTGTATCCGCCATCTCTTGCAGAATTTCATTGTCAATCAAATAGCGCTGGGGCATAAAGTTGATTTTGTCGAGGCAGGTCGTGAGCGCTTTTGGCGCGATAATAATGCGCCCCGCAAGGCCGGTAAGCATTTGATTTACGCTCTCTACATTGTCGGCGCTTAGCGCCAAGGGCATATGTTCGGTGTTTTCGTTTTTCAAAAACTGCGCGATGTCCATTACGGACAGATTGTTCGGTTCGCCGATTAAAAGGGCGGTCGGCTCAAAAATTGAGGCGTATACATCCAATAGGGGCTTGCCTTTCGCCGTTTTGGCCGTGTTCAGCAGGCTTGCGGTGAATATGCACTGTTTGAGGTGCGAGTTCTTTTCCCTGCAAAAATAGGCTTTTTGCAGCCACATCATCGCTTTGAAATACGCTTCCGTTTCGGGCTTGCGCGTGTAGTGCCCACGCGGTTTGAAGAGGGTGTAGTGCATAACCGCGTCGTCTAAAAAGGCCGAGCTTACGCCGTCTTCAGCCGCGGCTGCGGCTCTGCCTACTTCCTCGTCGTAGCTGTCTTGATATTGCGCAGGGACTTTTAATTTTTTGCCGGTTAGCAATGTATACGAAATAGCGTAAAACGCGGCGTTGTGCTCCGCTATCTGGGAAAGTTCGGTGTTTGTCGGCGTAACCAAATTCATAGACGCGCCGTAGAGGCCTAGCGTTAGCTCTTCCAATGCCGGTATGAACTTTTCCTGCTCAAGTTTTTTAAGCGCATAGGAGAGGTACATGTGAAAGGCCTGCAAAAACAAATCTGTGGTTACAAAGCTCGGCATCCTCTCGTAGTTATTTTGCTCGTAAACATGGAATAATTGCAAATGCCCCGTATCTACAATCGCGAAATTATTTTGCGCGAGCTTGCTCATAAAGTTTTTATCAAGGTTTTTGATTTTATGCAGGTTCACGATGTGAGCCGTATTGCCTACGGTGTAACCGTTTTTGTTTACGTACATGTCGCTCTTTCGCACATCCGCAATGCGCCGGTCAAGTTTTTCGACGAATTGTTTTTCCGAGGCGCTTAGCTTCACATCTTTTTCCGCCGTTACAAACCCGTCGCCCGCCTTATAGTGCGCGGATTCGAGCAGAAAGCACATATAGTTTCTATACCATGGAAGCGTCGGGTTCTTCTCATTCATAAAATACGAATTAAGATTTTCGTCCATAAAGTATAATCCGTTGGCGGCATAAACGCTGCTTCTCAATATCACTAAATCTTTCATCGAAAGGTTGCCGGGGTTCTGTTCAATGACTATTTTTTGAATATAACCGTCCCTCAATTTATCAAAGGAAGCCCTCAGAGATTTAAGCATTGCGAGCCTCCATTTTTCATATGCGAGCTTCCATTTTTCATAATCGCCATCGGATAAGTTCTTAAGATTATGCAAGGAGTCAAACATTGCGTCTGTCAGTTTTTGGTAATCGCCGTAAGATATGCCGCCGGTAGCAGGGGCGGCGCTGTCTTTTATGGTCGCCATAGGCTCGCCGGATATGTCGCCGGTAGAAAGGGCGACGCTGTCCTTGGCGGCCATAGGTTCGTTTTTTTGCGCCCCTTTGCAGCATATAGCCGCGGCAATGGCGGCAAGGGCAACGGTTGTTGCCGCTACGCAAAAGATCCTCTTCTTAGTCATATTTGCCCTTTCGCAAAAGATTATAGGCTTCTTTCTTAGAGATTTCCCGCTTAACATATCCGTTATGCTCTAATCCGAATCCGTGATAGCGGTAGACGGCGACCAAAAACTTTCCGCTCCGCTCTCTTTCAATGGTCAATACCTTTGCCGGGGTTTCGTTTTTTGTCAGCGCGAAATCTTCCAGCGGCTGCGATACCCTTGACCCCAGCCAAAGCGGGCGGATGTCGCCCTCGTCGGTTATCTTAAATAAAAACGGCCGCTTTGCCGTGTTTGTGTCAAACGTTGTGGCTTTGACGACCCCAACGGCAATATCGGGGACGCCGTTCCCTGTTACGTCGCCCACGTCAAAGCGGTAAACAGGGTAGGGCAGCCGGTACGCCGCGGCGTGCGCGGGCTCGCCGTTTTTAAGCGTTTTTACCACAATCTTGCTCAGCGTATCGGAAAGTTGCTCGAAAGAAATTTGCAGCGTATTGCCGCCAACCGTCGCCTCGGCATAGCCCCGTTGCTTCTCGCAAGCCAAACAGCAAATTATGGCGCAAATTAGCGGAGCAAGCGTCGTTGTATAGATTTTTTTCATTGGCTGCCGGCCATAACAACAATCGCCAAAATAAAAAGATAAATTGCCACCCGCCTTACAGTGGCATTTGGACGCCATACGCTCGTCAAAGCGCGCCTTTTCGCCTACTCATACAATATAATGCTTCCCCGGCGGAAAATCAAGGAATCGCTCGGGAATTATTGCCATGCGAGCCGACAGGGTGGGCGAGGCGAGGCGCGCCGCAGACGCTATGAACAAAAAAATTGACATTTTAGTGGGAATTAATTATTTCTGGTATAAAGGAGCGCTTATTGTGGCTACAAAATTATTTGACCAGGCCAAAAAGAACAAGGCCGATGAGTTTTATACGCGATTAGTGGATATTGAAGCGGAAATGCGCCATTATTGGGAGCATTTTCGTGGCAAAGTGATTTTTTGTAATTGCGACGACCCATACGAGAGCGATTTTTTTAAGTATTTTGCAATGAATTTCAACTCGCTGGGCCTTAAGAAGCTGATCGCGACATGCTATATGGGATCTCCGATTTCAAATACGCAGCTGTCGCTATTCGATCATGAGAGTGAAAACGATAAAACAACAAAATCTCCACATAAAATCGAAATAACAGAAGTCAGGGATGAAAACGGAGACGGCGCAGTGGATTTGGCGGATGTTGAATATCTGCTTAAAAATAGAAAAAATGCATTAGTTCGATTAGATGGCGACGGTGATTTTCGCTCGCCAGAGTGCATAAAATTATTAGACGAAGCGGATGTTGTTGTAACAAATCCGCCATTTTCGCTTTTTCGTGAATACATCGCATTATTAATGGAACACAAAAAAACGTTTATTGTTATTGGGAATACCAATGCGCTGACATATAAAGAAACGTTCAAACAAATAAAAGAGAATGCGTTACGGACAGGATATACTAACTTTAATGTTGGTATGTATTTCTTTGTTCCCGATTATTGGGAAGATTTTCACAAAGTTGAAAATGGACGTAAATTAGTTCGAGTATCTACGTCTTGTTGGTTCACAAATTTGGATGTAAAACGGCACAAGGAATACATGACCCTTTACAAAAGGTATTCACCAATAGAATATCCTCATTATGACAACTACGATGCAATAGAAGTCTCGAAAGTCGCGGAAATTCCTCTCGGTTGGGAGGGGGCGATGGGAGTCCCTATTACATTTCTTGATAAATACAACCCCGATCAGTTTGAAGTTATCGCGCTTGGAATTGTAGGTAGCATTGAGTTTTCTTGCGAGAAAAAAATGGAAATATTGAAAGATGGACAACCCACGGGAAAATATACCGTAAACGCAAAAGGCACATTATACCGCAAATATAACCCTAGTATAGATACAAAACCGCCGGCGTTCAAAAATGCTGAAACAGGCGAACTGTATTCAAGCATTTATGCCCGTGTAATCATTAAAAGGAAAGGCGTTGACAATGAACATTGTGCTTCACGAAATAGCCATTCGCGAAATAGCGGAAAATTACATAGACAATGCGGAAGAGGGTGTAATCGGTTACAATGGAATGCTGAACATTCGCCCCGCCGTGGAGCAAAGGCGGGAAAACAAGCCCTGAAAACCGCCAAATGCTCTGCTTGGAATGCAACCGTAGAAAAAGCGGCGTTTGAGCCGTTAATTGTGAGCGAATCCTGAAAATTGCCGCAAACTATTGTCAAAGCCCCGCGCGGTTTACTATATTCCAATACATGAAAAGCATAGACACCGAGACCAAATCCTACGTACTGTTGGCCCGCCGGGGCGACCCGTCGGCGTTTTATGCCCTATTTTGCGGGCATATCCGCAATATCTACCTCTTGCATAGGTCGCAGGGGAAAGATCACAAGGGCGCTTGCGACGCGGCGTCTGAGACGCTAGGGCGGGCGTACCGGCGGTTCGTCCGCTGGGGCGCGGGCAACCCGGGCAAGTGGTTCGCCGCCAGGTGCGGGGTTGCGCGGTTTGACCCAGCGGCGGCGGGTTCCGTCGCCTCCGAGGTTGAGCTGGCAAGCTACGAGAAGATAGCGCTTAGGGCGGTCAACAAGGCCTACAGCGCGCGCCTCAGCGCGGCCGACGGCTCCGCCGGGGGCGTCGAGGGCGGGCGGCGGGCTTTCCGGTACGCGGTGGGGTCGGCGGCCGCGGCGGTTATCTTGGGGCTCCTCTTCTTCTCAGGGGCGATTTTTTCAGTCAAGTTCGAGCGCGCGGGCGCGGAGTACAAGGTATCGTTCCCCCGGATTGCGGAGGGGCTGTGGGAGATGAGCGGGCTTGTCCGCTCCGGCGCCCCTCCGTCGCGCGGCGCCAAGGCGCGCCCGCCGGGCCCGGGCGCGGACGGCGCGGAGACCCCGCAGAGCCCATGAGCGGCCCGGTGATAATCTCCGTGGGCGGCGGCAAGGGCGGGGTGGGGAAGAGCACGATAAGCGCCAACCTTGGCGCCGCGCTCGTGCGCCACGGGCACTCGGTCGGATATGTGGACGCCGACCTCGGCGGCGCGAACCTGCACACCTGCCTCGGCATGCGCCGCCCTGCGGTCACGCTCCAAAACTTCCTAACCGGCGGGTGCAAGTCGCTCGCGGACGTCGCCGTGGAAACCCCCGTCCCCAAGAGCTGGCTCATCTCCGGCGCGGGCGAATTCTTAGAGCTCGCAAACCCGAACTTCGCCCAGAAGCAGGGCATCCTAAACGGCATAAAAGCCTTAGAAGCCGACTACATAATAGTAGACCTCGGCGCGGGCAGCCACGCGATAATCTCGGACTTCTTCGCCGCGTTCCCGCACAACATCACGGTGACCGACAGCCTCCCCACATCGGTGGAAAACGCCTACAGCTTCCTCAAGAGCGGGATATTCCGCGGGCTTTTGCGGCTCTTCCCCGATAGGGACGACATACAGGCGCTCATAAAGGCGTACACGAACATAAAGAGCGGGGCGAACGCGCCCACGCTGGAAAACATGTTCGCGCAGCTTGAGGCGCGGTGCCCGCGGGAGGTCGCGGCGATGAGGGAGTGGTTAGACGGCCGCAGGCTGTTTTTGGTGCTAAATATGATACGCGGGCAGGAAGAGGTGATGGTCGGCGAGGGGTTCACGGGCATCGTGCAGAAGTACCTATCGGTGCCGCTTAGGTATATAGGGTATTTGGTTTACACGCCGGAAATTAGGGCGTCGCTGAGGCGGCTTGGGCCGGCTGTACTGCAGAATGATAGGCAGGTGGCGGAGTGCTTTGACGCTATTACTAGGAATATGAAGGCGATAATCGCGGGGGTGAAGGCGGACTTATGAAAATATTGATAATTGGTTCGACAGGGCAGTTGGGCAGCGATTTCATTGTGTCGGCGGCGCTGGCGGGGCATATTGTTGTGCCGGTTGACTATCCTAAAGTTGACATCCGCGACCAAGCGTCCGTAGAATCATATGTTAGCGGCATGGCGCCGGATGTTATTGTCAACTGCGCGGCGTTTACGGCCGTTGATGGCTGCGAGACGGAGCGGGATGCGGCGTTTTTGCTCAACGCCGACGCTTGCGGGAATTTGGCGCGGGTCGCTAAGGGGCATTCGTCGGTGTTAATACACATAAGCACCGACTATGTCTTTGACGGCGGCGCGTCGTCCCCGTATGTTGAAAGCAGCCCCACGAATCCGCAGACGGTTTACGGGAAATCGAAGCTGCGCGGGGAGGAAATCATCACGGAGCTGTATGGCGGCAACAGTATGATATTTCGGATTGCTTGGCTGTACGGGGCGAGCGGAAGCAACTTTGTTAAAACGATCCGGCGCGCGGCGGAGTCTTGTCAACAGGAAAAGAAGCCGCTTAGGGTGGTGAACGACCAAATCGGGACGCCTACTTGGACGGTTAGCGTGTGCCGTCAGATTTTGTCTATGATTGACAAAAAGGAGCGGGGGATATTTCACTCTACGAGCGAGGGGTCGTGCAGCTGGTTTGAATTTGCCAAGGAGATCGTATCGTTGTGCGGTATCGACGTAGATATCGAGCCGTGCACAACGGAAGAGTTCCCGCGCCCCGCCCCGCGCCCGCGCTACAGCGTATTAGAGAACGCCCGGCTCAAGGCGCTGAACGCTAATATTATGCCCGATTGGCGGGAGGCGTTTAAGGAATTTTTATCCATAGGCAAAAAGGCGGGCGCATGAAACGGATATTGGTGACGGGCGGGTGCGGCTTCATCGGCTCCAACTTTATTATCGGCGTAATCAAAAACCGGAGCGATTTAAGCGTAGTCAACTACGACTTGCTGACATACGCCGGTAACCCCGACAACCTAAACGATGTGGAGAATGACCCTCGATACGCATTTGTCAAGGGCGATATTTGCGATGCCGCCGCGGTCAAAAAGTTATTTGGCGAATACGAGTTCGACGCGGTGGTTCACTTCGCCGCCGAGAGCCACGTGGACAAGAGCATAAGCGGCCCGTCGCAGTTCGTAGCGACGAATGTACTCGGCACACAAATCCTCCTGCAAGCCGCAAAGGAGGCGTGGGGAAAGGCATCGGGCGGTATTAGCGAAAAACGCTTTATCCACGTGTCAACCGACGAGGTGTACGGGACGCTCGGCGAGGCCGGGTATTTTACCGAATCTACGCCCTTAGCCCCCAACAGCCCGTACTCCGCCTCAAAGGCCGGCAGCGACCTGTTGGCGCGCTCGTACTTCGAGACATTCGGGCTGCCGGTAATCATCACGCGCTGCTCGAACAACTACGGGCCCTATCAATACCCCGAAAAATTGATTCCGCTTATGATAACAAACGCGCTGCGCAACAAGCCACTGCCCGTCTACGGCGACGGCATGAACGTGAGGGACTGGCTGTATGTGGGCGACCACTGCCGCGCACTTGAGATGGCGCTCGACAAAGGCGTTATCGGCGAGGTATACAACATCGGCGGCAATAACGAAATGCGGAACATAGACATCGTAAAATTGATACTCGCGCGCTTAGAAAAGCCGGAGAGCCTGATTACCTTTGTCAAGGACAGGCTTGGGCACGACAGGCGCTACGCGATTGACGCGTCGAAGATAAAGCGGGAGCTCGGCTGGATGCCGGAGGTGGATTTCGGGGCGGGGATACGCGGGGCGATAGAGTGGTATTTGGCTAACGAGGGCTGGTGGGCGAAGTTGCTTTGACGGCAATAACGAACGGCAATGATTATGGCGAATCGACACATAAAACGCACCGGATTGATTTGCGCGGCGCTGGTATGCGCCGTAATATGCGGCGGGTGTTCGCGAAAAATGCATCCATCCTGCCATTATACTAATTATAATTCTAGTTGTCTGCATAGCGCTACAGAATCGCCCACCGAAACCAAAATCAATACAAAGAATAACGACGACGCCATAGTCAACTCCTGCGCGTTCATAACGACAGCCGCGCTTGCCCTATGGGCGGCGTCGGGAAAAGACGCCCGGCTATCGTCATACTCGGTAAAGCGCGCCCCGGTTTACGGTTCGAACGAAAGGGCGCTAAAGGCAAGCAACGCGCTTGAGTATTTGTCCGTGGGGATCGCGGTGTTAATCTACACGGTAAAATACTTTCCGGTGATTGACGCCATCGTCGACTATCAGGCCGCTATAAGCTATCCGCCGGATAATGCGCGTCAATACGCAGCGGTTGGCTATCCGCCCGGCTATATCCGCCAATACATAGCGGCTAATTACCTACTATACAGCGACAATCAGTGCATCGCCGGTATCTACTATCCTGTCAATTTCCCGATAGCCATAGATTGCCCGATTAATTATCAACCCGGCGCTGGCGATCCATCCGGCTACACATTTCGCCCCGCGCATCCGCCCTCCGCCGTAGATATCGGCAAGGCCTTAATAATTTCCGGCGCCGCGACCTCCACCGTCACCGAGATGCTGAAGAAGCACGCCGCCCGCCCGCGCCCCGACCTCTCGGACAGCCTCTCCTACCCCTCCGGCCACGCGACCGCCGCGGCCTGCGCGAACCACGCGTCGGCGAGGATGATAAGCGGCCTCGGCCTGCCGCCGTACATGGCGTACCCGGCCTACGCCGCGCTGTCCCTCCTAACCCTCGGCACGGCCTGGGGCCGCGTGGAAGGCGGCAGGCACTATCCGGGCGACGTAATGGCCGGAATGTACGTGGGCATGGCGTTTACAGACGCCCCGTTCGCGCTCTACGGCGGGGGCGATAACCCGCTCGGCATAAGATTCGTCGTCGGCGCGTCGAACGAGCGGGAGCCGACGGCGGCGGTTTTATCGACGACGATAAATTTTTAGCGGGCCTGCGCCAAAATCAACATCTTTCAACAATCGTAATTTTAAAAAAAAACATAACAGCCTTGACGCCCGCGCCGCTGGCGTCAAGGCCCGCGTAAAAAAATCGATAAAAGGCAGCGCGCGCCGCTTCCGCTGCGGCGTTGAACTCTCCGCGCGGGATTCGGCGGAGCGTCATTCCTCGGCGCTCCATGCCTCGGAACCACGTGTCTTGGCGCTTGGCCAGGCGGTAGATGTCTTGTAGCAGCCGCGCGGCCATTTCTTCGTAGGGGGCCTCCCCGAATATGTACCGCGCGGCGTGTTTGTACTCCATCCCGAAGAGGGCGAAGCGGTCGCGGGCGACGCCGGACTTTATCAGCGTGCCGACCTCTTCCACAAGGCCGGCGTCGAGCCGCTCGCGTAGGCGCTTTTCGATCCTTGCCCGCAGCTCGGGGCGTTCC
>JAIRUL010000215.1 GCA_031254445.1 Chitinispirillales bacterium | reverse complement strand
TCAACGTCAAAGTCAAAGGCGGCGGTGTGGATGGTTTTGATTTTGATGTTGATTTTGACTTTGTGTGGCGGCTCTGCGCCACACGTTATGAAGCCGTAGGCTTCGTCTGAAAAAGATTTTAAAGATTTTAAGACTTTGACTTTAAAAGATTAAAAGATTAAAAAAATATTATGGAAAAAGTCATTATAGACAACGTCGAACTCGCCCTGGCCCATCCCATAGCCTCCACCACCGACTGGATAGGCCAATCCGAGCCCATGCGCCAACTACTGGCCTGTTGGCTTGTGCTTGACGAGAGGGATTTTCCGCTCACGCCGCGCGTTATAGGCTATCCTGGGATTGGGAAGACTACGCTTGCCATGGCCGCGGCGCGCGCGCGGGGGCAGGACGTCTACATAATGCAGTGCACCTCCGACACGCGGCCGGAAGACTTGCTCGTCACGCCCGTGCTATCGGAGCAGGGCAAGATATCCTACCACGCCTCGCCGCTCCTCACGGCGGCCGTCAGGGGCGGCGTCGCGGTGCTCGACGAGGGGAACAGGATGTCGGAGAAGTCTTGGGCGTCGCTCGCCGGGCTCTTCGACAACCGCAGGATGGTGGAGTCCGTGGTCGCGGGGATAACGGTCTGCGCGCACGCCGGGTTCAGGGCGGCGGTGACGATGAACGAAGACTCGTCGACGTTCGAGATACCGGACTACATCATGTCGCGCCTGCAGCCAGGGATAAAGATACCGTTCCCAAACAGGGAGGACGAGATGAAGATACTCTCCTACAGCCTCCCGTTTACGAGCGGGCAGATACTCGGCATATGCGTCGATTACCTGCAAAAGGCGCACGGGCAGGATCTACCCTTTTCGGTGCGCGACGGGATAAACATCATCCGCTACGCGCTTAAGCTCCGCGAGAGCGGCAAGGGCGAGGACGTAAGCGGGCTCTTCAAAAAGGCCGTCTGCCAGATACTCGGGGACGACGCGTTCGACATAGAAAAGTTGGCCGAAAGCCGCAAGAGGATGGGCGCGGATATCCCGTCTATGAACTTGGGCGACTTCTTTTTTTCCGACGACGAGGGGCTGAACCCCGACGGCGGCGACAAGGGTTGATTTCAGCGCACAGCGCACAGCGTAGTCAAAGGCGTGGTGATTTTGACGTTGACTTTCGCTGCGCGCTGCGCGCTGAACGCTGTGCGCTGATTTTGGATCGCACTAACGCAAGGATTGGCATATGAAGCCGTGTTCCGAGATCGAAATGATTCCCGTCGCGCACGGCAAGGAGCTCTTCGCGCGTGAGGTGCGGCGGCTGTGCTCGGAAGCGAAGTTTGATTGCATAGCGGTTGACATACCGCTTATTTTCAGGGATCGCTTGGCGGAAGCGGTTGACGAACTGCCGCTCGTCTCCGCGCTTATCGCGCGCGATGAGGGGGCGGGGGTAAGCGGGTTTGCTTATGGCGATCACGACGCCGGCTATGACGGCTACGGCATTGGCGGCGACGGCTACTTTGACGGCGATGACAGCGATGCCGATGGCGACGATGGCCATGCCGGCATCGGCGTCGACATATACGCAGGCGGCGACGGTTCGGAGCGGCCAGATTCTCCGCCGCCTTTGTACTACCTTCCGATTGACCCGTGCGACGCGATGATAGAGGGCGTGCGGCAGGCGCGGCAGAGGCGCGTCCCGTTTTACTGCGTAGGGCTGTCCGCGCTGCGTTCGCCCGACCCCATGCCGGCGATGCCGGACGAATACTCGATTAAAGAAATAGGGTTTGACGCGTATACAATCCTCTGCCGCGGCATTTTGGGCGCGAAAGGCGCGGAGAACTTTGAATCCACGTGGGAGTCGTGGCGCGTCGCCTGCAGGCTCGAGCGCCTGCGCGCTATGCACAAAAATGTTTTGGCGATAGTCCATATATCGCGCTTCGACGCTATTGCGGAAGACCTCGGCCTCAAACCGCCGCCGTGCGAGGATATGCTCGGCGAACCGAGCGGCGCGTACACCGTCTTCAAACGCTATATCAACCCCGACCACCTCTATTTCGCGGTAGGCGAGCTTCCGTTCGTCACGGCCAAGTCGCAGCTTGAGCGGCAAAACCCTTTCGCGCTGCCTATGGATCCGACCGATGCCGTCAAAGACCTCTTTATTGACACACGCGAAAAATATTTTGACAGCAAAGAGCAGAGCGTCCACTTGTCGCCGGTAAGGATTCAAACCGCCCTCACGTACCTGCGCAACCTCACGGTAATGTCGAATAGGCTCATCCCCTCCCTCTTCGACATCGTAGAAGCCGCCAAAGGCGTAGGCGGCAACGCCTACGCGCTGCGCGTTCTCAAAAACGCCAAGTACTATCCGTTTTTGCCTATAGATAGCGGCGCTTCCGATGTTGTCAATATCGGTGTCGATAAAATCTCAATGGCAGAAGACAGCTTTTCGGGCGGAACGAATAGGGATGTTTACGAGGCGGTGAACCTATTTCGCGACGTAGAGCTCGTCTGGCGCAAATTAGACATAAAGCCCGACCCGTCGGCGCTGCAAAAAAAGAAGTACCGGTATTCGTGGGATCCCTACGGCATGTGTTCGCACATCCCCGAAGATGCCCGCATAGAGGGTTTCAACGCGCACGTGCGCGGCAAGGCGGCGCGCGTCCTCACCGAACACTTGGCGCGCACCGAAAAATTCACCTCCTCCGTAAAGGATGGCATTGACATCCGCGAGACGCTGCGCAACTGGCACACCGGGAGCATCTACGTTAGGGAGCTGCCGCCGGCGAACAACAAGGTTGACACGGTCATCATAATCTTCGACGAAGAGCGCGACGGCCTATACCCCGACCGCACTACTTGGTACGCGGAGCATCGGGAGGAGTCTACGCTCAGCTTCTACGCCACAAGCCCGTTCGACGACCTGATAGGCCCGGGCGTAGCGCGCAGCACCTACGGGGGCCTAGCGCTCCTTTACCCGCCGCGCAGCGTGCCGAACATCTTTGAAGTCGCGGAAGCGGCGGGCATAGAGGGCTGCGCCGCGCAGCTTACTGTCGGCTCGCTAATGTTCGGCATAGAGAAAAACGTGGCCTACGTGGCGGCCAAGGCTCCCTCCCTGCGCCTGCGCACGCTGTCAAAGCGCTTCAAAAAGCACCTTGTGTGGATACCGCTCTCAACCTTCTCAACAGAAACAATTTCGCGCCTGCGGCGCTTTCATGTCCTAAACGGCAGACACGTGAGAAGCTGGGCTTCTCGCTTTATAGGAGACGAGTTATGAAAAAAGCTGTTCCGTTGCTACTACTGTGCCTACTATCGATGACCGCATCGGGCGCCGGGCGCGAGAAGAAAGCGCCCGCTCCGGCGGCTCCGCCCCTACCTGCGGCCAAAACCGCCGCGCAAGAGCCGGCGGCCGCGCCCGCCGCCGATACCGCCCTTTCGTTCGACGCGGCCTTTATGGACAAATACGGCAAGCCCGCAACCGACTCGCTTGTCGCAATGGTCAAGAACGACTACTCCGTCTGCGTAGGCGACCCCGAGAGGGTCGGCCGAACACAGCTATTTAGGTGGAAGAGCTACATCGACTCTATGGTGGCCGACAAGGGCTACCCCAAAAAGTTCAAGTCTTTCGTAACCGCCACAGGCATGAAAGCGCCCGACGTGAGGCCATGCGAACCGATTGTCTTCCACGACCATATAGAGAGGCAGCTCGCCGAAATGGACAACATCGTAGCAGCCCAAAGAGCGGCGAAAGAGAAAGCCCATAGCGACTCCGTAACAATCGCGACCGAGCTGAAAAAACACAAGCACAGCCACGCCGATATCCTAAACCTTCCGCCCGGCATATCCAAGGCAGCGCTTAGGCTGATGCTCGAACGCGAAAAAATCCGGTACAAGAGCGTACAAAAATACATACAAGCCGACGATGTCATGTTAGACAGCGTTATGGTTACCATCGCCTTCTACTTCGACGAAAACGATAAGTACAACGGGTACGAATTCGAGACGGAGACCGTTAGAGCCGAAACGCTTGACAAAACGGCAAGGAAGTGGGCCGACAGATTCGCCGCGTTCTACGAAAAGAAGTTCGGCAAGCCGGCAAACGCGGTAAACCGAGTAGGATTCAAAGAGATTAAGCAGGGCAGCTTGTCCATAACGAGCAAGTGGGATAGCCCAAGCGTCATTGTCGGGTTGGCGGTGTATGAGAGCCGGTATTATGCTAAGGTGATGGTTAATTATTGATGTTGACGTTGATGTTGACGTTGACGTTGATGTTGAAAAATCAAAATCTTTTAAATCTTTTTCAGACGAAGCCTACGGCTTCATAACGTGTGGCGGCTAAAGCCGCCACACAAAGTCAAAGTC
>JAIRUL010000167.1 GCA_031254445.1 Chitinispirillales bacterium | reverse complement strand
GGAGCAACATTATTGCGATTGCAGCATGCGCGGGTCGTACTGTAGGCTTGAAGTCTGACGGTACGGCTGTGGCAGTAGGGGAGATCCCTGCCGAAGCCGTTTCCGGCTGGAGCGGATTAGCTGTTGGGGGCGTTGAGGGTTCGAGGTAAGGATCTGTTTATCGATAATCAAGTAGAATTTTTATGGAAATCATTCAAGAAAGGATTACGCTATGAGAAAGCTATTATTTCAACTTATAAGGAAGATAGTGGCGTGGTATATAGCAACAGCGGTGGTTATTGTTTTCATACTGTTATTGCCATGCTGCGACGAGTCTCAAACCGCAGAAAAGGCAATCGCGCAGAGCTTAAAGCACGCCGCTCGTTATTACAAAACAAGTTTTCAGCAACCAATTCCTAGCTGTGGAGAATGCTCGGATCTAGAGCGGTTACTGATTTTGGAAAGGGCCAATACAAGGGCATGGGCAACAATTCGGGAAACACTACTCGATGGAGAAGTAAATACGCCCTATGTGGATGTACCATATATTGTAAAAGATAGAGCGTTAACAAATAAGCTAACGAAAGCGAGTGCAGAATACAAAAAAAATTTGGAAGAGAGCGTCCTTGGTGGTGGGTATGCTCGGATGAAGAAAAATTGGAGCGTTTAAAATTGGCATTTGAAACAGATACGCCATATCCTGAGTATGGTGGCGGCCGTTATGATATTGGCTATA
Source organism: Chitinispirillales bacterium (assembly GCA_031254445.1). Taxonomy (GTDB): domain Bacteria; phylum Fibrobacterota; class Chitinivibrionia; order Chitinivibrionales; family Chitinispirillaceae; genus GUT77. The sequence continues at coordinate 9,531 of JAIRUL010000167.1, read as the reverse complement.
GGCTAGGCAAAGCTATGGCTGGATATGAAATGTGGTTTAAAAGACAGCCGCCCAAACAGAACTGCCCGGACGAGGAGTGGCTGGCGCGTTTAGAAACCGCTATTTACGCGGAGTCGCCATTTCTAACTGAGGGGGAAGAAGCCACAATGAAAGCCGAGTATTTTAAAAATTTTGGAAAAAGCATTACAGACTTTGAGTCTTCGATCGTGCATATATCGTTTGCGAGAGTGGTTCAAGACAGCAATAACACGCAAACATCTGTGATCAGAACGCCAACAGGCGCAATTGCGCTATATCAACCGTATGCCGGATACAACCTCATCGTATCGATAAACCCATATTCGATAGAGTTGGGGCTTAGTTGGGATGAATGGTTGTATTTTACTAATGTCATTTATAAATATATTGGCGGCTGGGGAGAGGCTGACTGCGAACTGAGCAAAGGTGAATTTGCGCCGTATAGCTATTGGCGGCTTAGACTGTTTTTTGCAAATACTGACGCCGAGATGTCGCGTGACATTGTCTCGTATGACAAGTGTCCTCTAGACTGGGAAGGCCTCATAGAGTTCATGGGCGGCATGGAAACAAAAATCAAACAAAATGGGGTACAGAGGCAGCCTAAAAAACAAAAGTAGGATAAAAACATTGTTGGGGGATGCCCGCGTCCGCCCCTAAGCCACCTCCCCCGCCATCACCTCCGCGATGTTCAGCACGTGGTCTTTTATCCTTCTGTAGCTTATAAGCATATCGGGGAAAGTCGTGCTGAGCAGCGGGTCAACCGGGGCTTCCGAGAGCCTTGTCAGGTGCCTTCTGCGCAAGTCTCTAAACTTGTGGGTTATGGCGTCGCTTAGCGGGTTGGCTTTCGAGATTATCGCCCTGTTGTTTACGCTGTACGCGTTATTAACCATATCGAAGTAGTCGGATACGGAGTTGTGCAGCGACAGGAGCTCGTCCCGCATAATCTGCGGCAGCTCCACGCCGCCGGCGTTTCTTATGCGTTTGCACAGCTTGACGAGCGTCGTCACGTAGTCGCTGATGGTCTCGTATTCGTCGGCTAAACGCAGCTGTATTTGCGCCTCTTCCGCGAGGCTCCTTGGGACGTTGCCGGAGAGGACCCCGGTCAAAAAGACGGTTATTTCTTTTTGCATGTTGTCCATGACGTCTTCCTTGTAAAATATCTTCTCTACTAATTTGTCGTCGTTTTCCTCTTCCCCGGATATGATGGTCTTGAGGATGTTTAGCATGTCGCGGTCGTGCTTGCCCATGTTTATGATTTCGTAGCGGGAGCGCGCGATGCCGACCATCGGCGAGCCGAGCATGAACTTGCCGAGTTTTGTGAGCTTGGGCTGCTCGCGGATCTGCTTGCCGGGGATAAGCTTTGTGAGGAAGAGCGCGAGCAGGGGCGTGAGCGGGAGGAAGAGCATCGTGTTTAGGACGTTGAACACCGAGTGCACGGCGGCGATGGCCGGCTGTATGTAGGGGAGCGTCTCCGCGCCGTTCACCACTACCACGGTGTTCGGGTCGTGCCCTATGAGCGTTCGGATAAGCGCCATGTACAGGCTGAAAGCGGCGGTGATCCACAGCACCCCGATCACGTTGAACGTGATGTGCGCGAACGCCGCCCGCTTGCCGTTTGTGGTGGTGCCGAGGGAGGCGATGTAGGCGGTGAGGGTCGTGCCGAGGTTTTCGCCGATGATTAAGGCAGCGGCGGTTTCGAAAGGTATGATGCCCGAGACCGCGAGCCCCATCGTTATGCCGATGGTCGCGGTGGAGGACTGCACGACGACGGTGAGGAAGCAGCCGGCAAGCGCGCATTTCACCACGCCGAAGTAGGAATCGGCGGAGAACATGTGGAACCACTCGATGTACTCGGGGATGTCGCGCAGCGGCGCGAAGCCGGTCTTCATAATCTCGAGGCCGAAAAATATCATGCCGACGCCCATCGCCGCCATGCCGGCGTAGCGCAGCTTCTCGTTTTTAGCGAAGAGGTAGACGAACGCGGCGAGGCCGAGCATCGGCAGCCCGTAGCTGCCCATCTGCACGGCCAGCATCCACGCCGTGAGCGTGGTGCCGATGTTCGCGCCCATGATGATGCCTATCGCCTGCTTGAGCGTCATGATCCCGGAGTTGACGAACCCGACGGTCATGACGGTGGTGACGGTGGAGGACTGGATAAGGCAGGTGACGAGCGTCCCCACGCCGGTGGCGAGGAAGCGGTTGTTGGTCGCCATCCCGATGAGCTTGCGCAGCCGGTCGCCCGCTATGGTCTGAAGCCCGTCCGACATGCTCTTCATCCCAAGGAGGAATATCCCGATGCCGCCGACGACATGGAACGCAAGGTTTATAATAAGCCCGTTATTCATGGAGAGCCCCGCAGCCGATGCCGCCGGATGTGTTAATTCGGTGTATATTTCTTGTAAAATTCATATGAAAACTAAATATAGGTTTTCGGCGGGGGCGGTGCGGTATATATTTTTAAAATTAAACTCTTTTAAGGAACCAACGCCAATGCCCATCGCCAGCGGACTAAAGAAGACGCCCCTGCACGCCATACACCTGTCGAGCGGCGCAAAGATGGCCCCGTTTAGCGGGTACGACATGCCCATGCAGTACGGGGGCGGGATTTTGGCCGAGCACGGGGCGGCGCGGGGAGGCGCGGCGATTTTCGACACTTGCCACATGGGGGAGTTTGCGGTGCGCGGGGCGGGGGCGGTTTCGAGCCTCGAGCGGGCGCTCAGCTGCGGCGTCGCGGATTTGCGGGCAGGCGCTTGCCGCTACGGGTTTATTTGCAACGAGGGCGGCGGGGTGGCGGACGACATGATCCTGTACCGGGTTGCCGAAAGCGAGTTTATGGTGGTCGTGAACGCGGGAAACGAAGACGGCGATTTTGAGCGGGTAAAGCGCCATATGGCGGGCGATACGGAGATTGAGCGCCTATCGCCGTCCACGGCCAAGGTAGACGTGCAGGGGCCGAAGGCTCCGAAGATTGCGGCGGCGCTGCTGCGGGATTCCGTGAGCGGGCTTACGTTTTACAAATTCATGCGCAATTATTACAAGGGGCTAGAGGTGATAGTCAGCCGCACCGGTTACACGGGCGAGATAGGCTTTGAGGTGTACTGCCCGGCCCGCGCCGTCGCGGATTTTTGGAACGACTGCGTAGCCGGCGGCGCAACCCCGGCCGGGCTCGGCGCGCGGGACATCCTGAGGCTAGAGATGGGCTACCCGCTGCACGGGCACGAGCTGCGCGCCGACAGAAACGCCGCGGAATCGGGGCTTGCGCACGCAATATCGGCGAAAAAAGAGTTTATCGGGTCGCCGAAGGCGCTCGACCCCTCGCTGCGCAAGCAGTCGCTATGCGGGATAAGCCTATCGGGGCGGAGGACGGCGCACGGCGGCGATAAGGTATTAATAGGCGGCAAAGAGGCCGGAGCCGTAACAAGCGGCAGCTTCTCGCCGTCGCTCGGCCACGCTATAGCGCTGGCGTATGTCGATAGGGGGTTCGCGGCGGTTGGCACGGAGCTGACGGTCGCCTGCGGCAAAAACGATATTGCCGGGAAAGTGTGCGGGCTGCCGTTTTATAAAAATGGGACGGCGAGGGGGGAGATGGATTTATATTTGTAAGGTAACGCTTAATGAATGTCAAAAGGAATGCTCAATGTTCAACGCTCATTGCAGCGTTGCCCATCATTGAGCATTGAGAACCAATCATCCCTAACACCAAGAAAAGGAGCGCCTCAATGGTTCCAACCGATCTCCGGTACACTAGAACGCACGAATGGGTTCGGCTTGGCGGCGACGCCGCCACGGTCGGCATAACCGGCCACGCGCAGGACACGCTGGGCGACATAACGTTTGTTGAGCTGCCCAAGGTGGGCGCGCCGCTAACGAAAGGGCGCGAGGCGGGGGTGATCGAGTCGGTGAAGGCCGCGAGCGACCTCATATCGCCTATCTCCGGCGTTGTCGCGTCCGTCAACGCCGCCTTGGAGTCCGCGCCGGAGGCTATTAACAAAGACCCTTACGGGGCGGGGTGGCTCTACACGGTCAAAGCCGCAGACGCGTCCGAGGCCGACGGGCTTATGGACGCGGCGGCTTACGAGAAATTTTTGGAGAGCGAGAGCGAATAGATGAGCTTCGTCCCGGCAACGAACGAACAACGCTTAGAGATGCTGCGCGCTTGCTCCGCGGCGTCGATTGGCGAGCTGTTCGCCGATATCCCTAAAACCCTCGCGCCGCCCGCGCCGCATAGCGGGTTCTTTGGGACGGAGGGGGCGTCGGAGTTTGAGGCATTGACAATATGCGAGAGGTTAGCGTCCGAAAACAACGCGCGCATAGTATCGTTTCTCGGCGGCGGATTTTACGACCACTTCATCCCCGCCGCGGTAGACGCCGTAGCCTCGCGCAGCGAGTTCTACACTGCGTACACGCCGTACCAGCCCGAACTTTCGCAGGGCACGCTTCAGGCCATCTACGAGTACCAGTCGCAGATATGCCGCCTGACGGGGATGGAGATATCGAACGCCTCTCTCTACGACGGCGGGACGGCGATATTCGAAGCATGCAAGATGGCGATGTCGTCTACGTCGCGGCGCAAGGTTATTGTCGACTGCGGCGTCAACCCTACGTATAGAAAGATGCTTAAAACGCACACCGCCGCTATTAGCGTTGATATCGCCGAGGTGCCGCTTTGGCAGGACGGCGGCCTTGACAGGCAGCGATTGAGCGGCGTTATCGACGACGGCGTAGCAGCCGTAGTCCTGCAAAATCCAAATTTCTTTGGGGTCATCGACGACCACTCCGACATAGTTGACAAGTGCAAAAGCGTTGGCGCGATCGCTATCCAGTCGGTCTATCCGCTCGCGCTGCCGCTCATAAAATCTCCGGCGGAGCAGGGCTTCGACATCGCGGTCGGCGAGGGGCAGCCGCTAGGGCTTCCGCTCTCTTTCGGCGGGCCGTACCTCGGGTTCATCGGCGCGAAGAAGCAGCTGGCGCGGAAGATGCCCGGGCGTATAGTTGCGAGGACGGCGGACGCGGAGGGGCGGGACGGGTTCGTGCTGTCGTTGCAAGCGCGCGAGCAGCACATCAGGCGGGAAAAAGCGACGTCAAACATCTGTTCAAACGAGGCGCTCTGCGCGCTGCGGGCGCACGCCTATTTATCATTACTGGGCAAGAACGGGCTGATTGACGTAGCGAACCTTTGCCGCAACAAAGCGGCGTACCTGCGCGAATGCGTCAAGAAATCAATACCGTCGATAAAAATAACCGACCGCCCAATATTCAACGAATTCACGATGGCATTGCCGATTAGCGCGGACGATTGCGTAAAAGCAATGGCGGAGCGCGGATTCGCCGCGGGGATTCCGGTGGGTCGTTATTACGGCGGCGATAGCGACAATGTTCTGTTGGCCGCGGTTACGGAAAAGAGGACTAAGGCGGAGATTGATTGCTACGTTGGTAATTTGCGGGAGGCCGTTGGCGTTAAAAGATAAAAGTCAAATTCTTTAAAATCTTTGTCAGACGAAGCCTACGGCTTCATAACGTGTGGCGGCTAAAGCCGCCACACAAAGTCAACGTCAAAGTCAAAAAAGATAGGACACCGCATGTCGTCAATAATATTCGAAAAATCGATGCCGGGCCGCCGAGGCGCAACCTTTCCTAAGAGCGATGTGCCTATCGCCGACGCCATCCCTAAGCAGTACGCGCGCACCTCCCCGCTCGCCCTATGCGAGCTCTCCGAGCTCGACGTCGTCCGCCACTTCACGGCCTTGTCAAAGAAGAATTACGGCGTGGACACCAACTTTTACCCGCTCGGTTCTTGCACGATGAAGTACAACCCGAAGATTTGCGAGAAGATCGCGGCCTTAGACGGTTTCGCGTCGCTCCACCCTATGCTCGCGCAGTTGCCCGGTTGCGGCGGTTTCGCGCAGGGCGCGCTAGCCGTCATCCACGATCTGGAAAACCTCCTTTGCCGCGTCACGGGCATGGACGCTTTCACCCTCCAGCCGATGGCCGGCGCGCACGGGGAACTTACCGGGATGATGATCGTCTCCGCGTACCACCGTAAAAACGGCGCGGCAAAAACCGAAGTGCTGATTCCCGACGAGGCGCACGGCACGAACCCGTCGAGCGCGGCGGTCGCGGGGTACGAGGTGCGGACGGTGCCGACAGACCCGGCGACGGGGCTTTTGGACATCGGCGCGTTTAGGGGCATGGCGAGCGAGAAGACGGCGGCGGTGATGATGACGAACCCGAACACGCTCGGGCTGTTCAACCCGCGCATAAAAGAGATTGCCGAGATCGCCCACGCCTGCGGCGCGCTGCTTTATTACGACGGCGCGAACCTGAACGCTATAATGGGCAAGTTCCGCCCGGGCGACGGGGATTTCGACGTGACGCACGTGAACCTGCACAAGACTTTCGCCACGCCGCACGGCGGCGGGGGGCCCGGGTCGGGGCCGGTGGGCGTCAAGGCGTTTTTAGAGCCGTTTCTGCCGGCGCCGAGGGTCGTAAAAAACGATTTTTTCGCGCTCGACGGCAACTGCCCCGATTCAATCGGCCCGGTGGCCCCGTTCTACGGCAACTTCTCGGTCTGCCTCAAGGCTTACGCGTATATGTTGATGACGGGCGGCGCGGGCCTCGCGGAGGTCAGCGAGCAGGCGGTGCTGAACGCCAACTACGTGATGCGCTCGCTGTCGGGCCATTACGACGTCCCCCACCTCAAAACGTGCATGCACGAGTGCGTGCTCACGGCGAAGCGCCAGGCCGAGAGGGGGGTTAGGGCGGTTGACATAGCTAAGGCCTTGATTGATAAGGGGTTCCACCCCCCGACCGTCTACTTCCCGCTCGTCGTCAAGGAGGCGCTTATGATCGAGCCTACGGAGACGGAGAGCAAGGAGACGCTGGACGCGTTCATCAATGCCATGATAGAGATTGCCGAGGCGGCGGAGTCCGGCCCCAAATCGCTGCATGCCGCCCCCGTCTCCACCCCTGTCGGGCGGTTGGACGAGACTAAGGCGGCGCGGGACATGGACGTGGCGTTTTTGTAAATAATAGCCGCGCCTTGGGAGAAAACCCCCAAAACGCCGTCATTTTCAGGGAAAGGCCAAAAGCCGCCGGCCCGCGCAAAAAAAATCAAAAAATGCTTGCATCGGGGAAAAAATTATGGTATTATTATAGTATGGGGCTATGCCTCAAGTGCCAATAACGGCACAAACACCATAAAAAATGAAGGGGGTATGCCATGCATTTGCGTAAACTGCCGAAAGTCGCCCTTGTGATCGGCGCGGTGGCCGTTGCTTTCGCTTTTGCCCAGACTCACGTGCAGCCTAGGAAGAGCGACACGAAGATATACGCCAACGAAGTCCGTGAGGCATACGAGCAATCCATCGCCACGGTGGGGCCAAACGACATTCTCAGCGTCATAGAGGTCAAAAAGAGCCACTACAAGGTGCAGACCGCCACCGGCGACGTGGGTTTTATCCCTAAAAACGAGCTCACAAAGGCGAATACGGCAAAGGCGAGCAAAAGCATCACTTTCGAGAATGCGATGGTTGAAGGGTACAAGGATAGCCCCAACCTCGTGGGCGTTTTGGATACGGGCGACCCGGATATTGATCCCATAGCGCTCGATAGGTCGTTTAAGGACGCGCTCAAGGAAAACGCCGATAAGGAGACCTTGGAGCGTTTGGTTCGGTAGTTATAGCATTTCCGCGAAACAGCGGGCCAAAAGGCGGATCGGTTGATCCGCTTTTTTTTTGCGTCCATACTTTTTTACAAAAATATTTGCATTCGGGGCGAAAATGTATTATGTTACATATAGGGCTGTTCTCGGGTTTTGACGTATAGTTTAATAATTGGCACAAATACCATAACCATAAAACAAGGAGCATATCATGCGCTTGCGCAGAGTGTCCAAATTCGCCCTTATGATACTCGCTTTGGCCGCTATCGGGGCTTTTGCCCAGAACCAAATGCAGCCGAAGAAGAGCGACACTAAGATTTACGCCAACGAGGTTCGCGAGGCCTATGAGTCGCCCATCGCCACGGTTGGGCCGAACGACATCCTCACCATCGTCGAGACCAAGAAGAACCACTACAAGGTGCGCACCGGCTCCGGCGACACGGGCTTCGTCCAGAAAAACGACCTAACGAAGCTGAGCGCGGCCAAGAGCCGTTCTTTCGCATTCGAGGCCGCCGAGATCCAGGGGTACTTAGACAACCCCACGCCCGTGTACATCATGGACACGGACGACCCCAACGCCGACCCCATAACCCTAGACCGCTCTTTCAAAGAGGCGCTCAAGGAAAATGTCGATAAGGAGACGATGGAGCGGTTGGCGAGGTAAACCGGGTTTTATGGATGAGAAAAAAAGGCGAACCGCAGGTTCGCCTTTTTTTTATGTAAACGCCTCTTCTTTCTTCTTATCCATCAAAAGCCGCACAACCTTGTCCACAAGCTCCCTCCCGCTGAACGGCTTCACGATAAAGTCGTTCGCCCCGCAGGCGAAGCACTTTTGTATCTCCGCGTCCTCCGCGCCGGCGGAGAAAAAGGCCACGGGGATGCTCTTCGTTTCGTCAAGCGTGCGCAAAATCTTGCATATCGTGTACCCGTCGAGCCCTGGCAGCTTTGAATCCATAAGTATCAGAGACGGCTTGTGGCTTAGGGCGATAATAAGCCCCTGCTCCCCGCTCTCGGCTACCAATATGTCGAAGATGTTTTCGATGGCCGTGCTCGCTACCTCTATCGACTGCTTGTCTTGGTCTATAAATAGGATGACCGGCTTCCCCAGCTCCTCGTCGTTCAGCGCGTCGATGTCGATGTTGTCGGCGTCTTTCAGCCTGCTTTCGGAGAGCTTCGACTCGTCGTCGTCCCAGCTTATCTCGGAGTGCAGCGGCAGGCTGACATGGAAGACGCTGCCGGGGAACTCGCCCTCCCTTGTGCCCTCGCTCTCCACCCAGACCGACCCGCCGTGGCGCTCGACGATCCCCTTGACTATGGAGAGGCCAAGCCCGCTCCCCCCGCCCATGAACTTGGAGGGGTCGGTGGAGTGGCGGTTTGCGCTGCCCACCTCGTAGAAAGAGTCGAATATGTGCTGGCGCTCGCTCTTGTCTATGCCTATGCCCTTGTCGGCGACCGCGATGTGGAAGCGGCTGCTCTCCCCCTCCCCCTCCATCGCGACGGAGAGATGGATAAGCGAGCCGTCCGGCGAATACTTGACGGCGTTGTTCATGAGGTTTGTGAACACCTGCAGCATCCTCTGCTTGTCGCCGTAAAATTGCGGCAGCGCCTCCGGGGCGCTTGCGAGGAACTTGATGCCGCGCTTTTCGGCTATCTGGGCGAGATCCTCCACGCAGTCGCGCATGACCGCGCCAAGGTTTATGTGCTCGGGGCGCAGGCGGAGGCGGCCCCGCTCGATCTTCGTGACGTCTAAAATATTGTTGACGACCTTGTGCAGCCTGTCGGCGGCGCGGTTGATGCTCTCTATCATGCGGTAGACGCTCGGATCGACCTTGTCGCGCATGTTGTCTATTATT
>JAIRUL010000166.1 GCA_031254445.1 Chitinispirillales bacterium | reverse complement strand
GGGAAGGATCCGGGGGCTATAGGGCCTACGGGCGTTATGGAGAAAAATATTGTGCTGGGCATTGGGCTTGAGCTGCGTAAGATGCTTGAGAAGGCGGGTTTCAAGGTTTACATGACGCGCGAGAAGGATGTCTTCATTCCGCTTGTCGACCGGACGAAGTTTGCAAACGAGAAAAAGGCCGATCTCTTCGTCAGTATCCACGCCGATGCCATTGGGGGCGACAAAAAGAAGCGCGAGACGGTGCGCGGCTACAAGGTGTATTTCCTGTCGCAAGCTAAAAACGAGGAAGACAAGATGGTGGCGATGCGCGAAAACGCCGTGATAGAGCTCGAAGACAAAGACAAACGGGCCAACTACGACGCGCTGCAAGATGTGCTCATAAGCATAGCCGGAGCGGAGTATTTGCGCGAGAGCCAAGAACTCTGCATCCTAATAGAGCAGTCGCTGGGCGCGAACGTGAAAACGATCCCGCGCCTGCAGCTAGGCGTAGGCCAAGCGCCCTTCTGGGTGCTAAACGGCGCCTACATGCCGTCGGTGTTAATAGAGGTCGGCTTCGTCTCGCACACGGGGGAGGAGAAACTCTTAACAGACAAGCGCACCCAGTTCCAGCAAGCGGCGGCGCTGTCTGACGCGATAATTAAATTTAAACAGCAGTTTGAAGGGCAGTAAATGGGCGATTCTCGGCCGATAGGCGTTTTTGATTCCGGGCTTGGCGGCCTTACGGTGGCGAAGGAGATATTTCGCCTGATGCCAAGCGAGCGGATAATTTATTTGGGCGACACGGCGCGCGTGCCCTACGGCGGCAAGTCGGAGGAGACGATCCGCCGCTTCGGGCTACAGGACGCGCGGGCGCTTCTAGATCTAGATGTCAAGCTCCTAGTTGTCGCGTGCAACACGGTGTCGTCGGTGGCTATAGACTACCTTGAGCGGCACATCAAGGGCATCCCGGTAATCGGCGTTGTGCTGCCCGGCGCACGCGCGGCGGCGACTCGGAGCGCGGAGAAGCGCATCGGGGTGGTAGGCACCGCTGCCACGGTGAGGTCGATGTCGTACGCGAGGGCGATCCACAACATCGACCCCAACATAAAGGTATACGGGAAGCCCTGCCCGCTCTTCGTCCCTTTGGTCGAGGAGGGGCTGATAGACAGCGACATCACGAGGCTCGCCGTTCAGCACTACCTATATGAAATGGTTGATTTGGGGATAGACTGCCTGATCCTCGGCTGCACCCACTACCCGATACTGATGGAGGTTATCCAGAGTACGGTAGGGAACGGGATACAGCTTATCGACAGCGCGCTGTGGACGGCCAAGGAGGCGCAGAACATCATGAAGGCGCTGGGGATAGAGAGCGCAGCGCCTAGCGAACAGCGCGAAGCGGCGGGCGGCGGCGTGAGGAATTCTGTTGTTGATAACGCAGGCGGGGGGCTTGCGGCGAGCAGGTTTCTAGGCTCCGACGTCACGCCGAACTTCGAGGCGGTCGCGGAGGCGCTGCTTGGGGCGAGGCTGCCGAGCATAGAGAAGGTGCCGGTGGAGGAGTTGGAGGAGAAAGAAAAGATTAAAAGATTTTGACTTTAATTGTCCTGAACGCAACGCACCGAAAAGCCGAGGTTATGCGGTGCGCCATAGGACTCGAACACACCGCCGTAATAGTTGTATATGAACCGATAGTGCGCGTTCGGCCCGTACGCCGTTGCGCTCCACCAACGTCCGTCCCAGCCGGCATTAAAGAACTTGCCGCCTTCGCGGTAGCCGCCGGGCATTGCCGAAAATCCAAACTCATCCGTACCGTTGCCCGTGCCGCCTTTCCAGTCGTCCCAGCCGCTTGTCGATTTAAGCTTCTTGCCGGTAAATTCATCGTATGGATACGTTTTCCCTCCCTCCCCCGCCATCTCTTTCCTTACCCCGCCGCCGGTGGCCATAAGGATATTCCACTCATCCCTGCTAGGCAAATGCCATCCCTTAGGGCAAGCGATTTTAGCGGCGTTCCCGTCGTATAGCCTGCCGTATGTTAGGCAATTGGATTCATCGTTGTTATAGCACCAAGACCGCTCCATTTTGTACTTCAGGTTTTCCGCCATCCACGTTTGAATCCCTATCTTTACGATACGGTATTTCTGCCCGTCCCGCGAATCGGTGAAATATGAACTGCGGAAGGTTGGCTGCGGCGTTGCTGCCCCTTTGGAAGCGGTACCCGCGCCACTCCCCCCGCCTATCCCCAGCAGCTCAATTATTTGGGAGGTCGCGGCTTTCAAGTCATTATCATCGGCAAGCCTGCTGGTCGCCGCCCCCATCTTGGCGACATAAGCCTTTTCGACGTCGACCATTTTCGCTTCTAAATAAAAGCCGTCTATGGACTTCGAAGCCTCTATCGCGATAACGTATTTTACCTCCCACTGCTTGCCAAGCTCCGAGATTTTGGCGTCGTCGACGGCCCCTGTCCTCTGGTATGTTTGTTCTTTGGCGATAAGATCCAAAACGTACTGCGTGCGGTCTATGGCTATGTATGTCCCGCTGTTCACTATCGCCATCGTTATGAAGCCGCTGAGCGGCTTGTAGATGCCAGCCTTTGGCTCATTGCCGGAGAAATAGAACGCCACCTTCTCCTTGCCCGCCTGCGCGGCGGCAAGGCAAAAGAGGGCGCATAGCAAAAGGGCGGTTTTTATAGCGGCCGAAAATTTCAGCGCTGCCTTGCAATGCATTGTTTGTAACCTCCGATGTTGCGTACTATGTTTACAATAGCAATCCGGCGCGGCCGTCGCGCCAAACCAAACATAGAATATACATTGCCGCAATGGGATAATGCAAAAAATTATTGCCGCCCGTAGGCTTTGGGGGCGCGAAAAAGCCGGACGCGGGCGGCGGCGGGGAAACCGGGGCTCCGGCTCTCCATCCCGAAGCCCCGGCGGCAAAAATTAAGAGGTTTTTTCCCTTGATATTGGCGCCCCCGTTTATTATATTCATATGCGGTGATTTATTTGTTTAACTCACCGCATACGACCAAAATAAGTTAAAATTGGCTAAAATAGGGGGGGGATTATTATGTCGGAAGCATCGTTAGAAGCGGTTGTCGATAGGATGGCGGCGACGCTAGAGGCGAGCCTATCGGAAATGAACCGCAAGTTGGCGGAGAGTTCTGCGGAACTTGATCGCAAAATGGCTGAGAGTTCTGCGGAACTTGATCGCAAAATGGCTGAGAGTTCTGCGGAATTTGATCGCAAATTGGCTGAGAGTTCTGCGGAATTTGATCGCAAATTGGCGGAGGGTTCCGAGGAATTTGATCGCAAATTGGCGGAGAGTTCTGTGGAAACAAGGCGCTTGATGGCTGAGAGTTCTGCGGAATTTGATCGCAAGCTGGCCGAGCGTTCTGAGAAATTTGATCGCAAAATGGCCGAGAGTTCCGAGGAAACAAGGCGCTTGATGGCGGCGAGTTCCGAGGAGACGGATCGCAAGATAGCGGCGAGCATAGCCGCGATAGAGCGTTCGGTAGAGAACATGACTAAGGAGTTCGGCGGCTTCGGCAATAGGCTGGGCCAGCTCACCGAGCTAGTCATCGTGCCCGGAATCAGGCTCCAAATGAATGCGTTCGGGCACAACTTTAAGTACATCGCCGCAAACAAAAAGGTAAAGGCTGGCGGCAAAATCGTGGCCGAGATGGACGTATTCCTGCACAATGGCTCGGAGGCTATGGCCGTCGAGGTGAAAACTATGCTCACCGTAGAAGACGTAAACGAGCACGAAGCGCGTCTAAAGACGTTGCGCAGGTGCGAAGAGCTGATAAATATAAAAAACAAGGCGCTCTACGGCACGGTCGTAGGGCTCGTCATAGACAAAC
>JAIRUL010000146.1 GCA_031254445.1 Chitinispirillales bacterium | reverse complement strand
TGTGGACGCCCCAAAAGCCGGAGGCGCTGGGGATTGCTAAATGATAGCGGTGATTACCGGTGTCGCTGCCGTCGAATGAACGGAAGCTGTGGTCGTATAGAGGGATGGGGGCGGCGTCGGCGGCTTTTGGGGCAATTAATATAATTATAGCGATCAATAATAGCCGCATCGCTGACGCCAACGGCGGAAACCGCGCTATTTGCGTTGATGTTGCCTGTGCCGTTTGGATTATCGATGTGATAATCAACCGCCCCCGCCTTTGCACGCTGTGCGCTGCGCGCTGCGCGCTGCGCGCTGTACACCGCAATACCCCGTCACCAAAAAATCATCCCCGAACGATTGATGGCCAACGCCGCTAAGCGCCATAGATTCCCCAACCGTTAGCCCGCGGGAAAATAACAGGCCGTCTTTTCCGCCGCCAAAAATTTTGTTTCCGTAAAATAAGTATAGCTTATTGACAAACCCGTTCTCCAAAAAAACGCTCGCTACGCGCTGCCCGCCCTCAACTAAAATGCTGTTAATGCCCTCCGAATACGCCATGTCAAGGAACGTGTCGATAGATTTAGCGTCGTCGCCCGCCCCCGTATGCCAATACTCGACGCCGCGGTCAATATCAATGCCCTTATTATTTTTACCCTTGATAACGACGATGCTCCGCGCCTCGTCCGTGTGCGTCATAAAATAAGATTTTTTCGGAATATCCGCGCTTGACGAAAAGACAATCCGCGCGGGATAGAACGCTTTTTTACCGCACCGGGCCGTCAACTTCGAGTCGTCGCACAAAATGGTGTTCTTCCCGACGGCCACCGCGCCGTGGCGGCGGCGGATCTCCTGAACCTCCACCCGCGCCGCAGGCGACGTTATCCACTTTGATTCGCCCCGCGCGTCCGCGACGCGCCCGTCAAGCGTCATGGCCAGCTTCAGCGCGACCCACGGGCGCTTTTTAGCGATCGCCCAAAAAAAGTCCTCGTTGACAAGCGCCGCCTCCCGCGCTAAAAGCCCCGTCCGCACCTCGACCCCCCGCGCCCTAAGCCTCCGAAACCCCGCCCCGCTGACGAGCGGATTCGGATCTTTCACAGCCGCGATCACTTTCGCGACGCCCGCCTCCGCAATCGCGTCGGCGCAAGGCGGCGTCCGCCCGAAGTGCGAACACGGCTCCAAGGTGACGTACATCGCCGCCCCCCGCGCCGCGCCGCCCGCCTTCTTAAGCGCCCGCCTCTCGGCGTGGGCCCCCCCGCAAACGCCCGTCGCCCCCTCGCCCGCGACCCTGCCGCGCCCGTCAACGACGACAGCCCCCACGGCAGGGTTAGGAAACGTCCCCCCCTTGGCCCGCTTCGCCAGCTCGAGGGCGCGCCGCATGAATGAAATGTCTACGTCGGAGAATGCCATAGGTAGAATATAACTAATGGGGGCGCCATAGAGGCGGCTATCGTTCGGCGGCGCGGGGGCGCGCCCTTTCACGGGCCGCGTATCTTCTACGCGCCCCATCCCTACAAAATTTATTTGATTGCGCAATGCCATAATATATATTAATATTCGTCGATATGCCGTGCAAAACGCGGCGCGGCAGGCCCCGTTACAGCCCAAGGCAGGAAAATGGACGAACTCCGCATACCCGTAACCGGCAGGATGGTCGTTATAGAGCTCATGGGCGGCGCGCAGCTCGGCGGCCTCGTGTTTATCCCGAGCGCCGCCCCCGACCACGACGGGACGATGCGGCTCGTGGAGTGGCTGAACGCCGCGGGCGACTTCTTCCCGTTTCAGGCGCACGGCGAGGAGGGGCACGCGGTCCTAAGCAAGCGCGGCGTGCTCTGCCTGACCGCCTACCACGAGCGCGATTCCGACGACTACGACCTAACCGACGGCACCTGCAAATGCGGCGTCGCCATCGAAGCGGGCGGGCAGAGCTTCGCCGGGCAGCTCATCGTCGACACGCCGTACAACAACCGGCGCGTGCTGGACGTCCTCAACGACGGCAAGCAGTTCGTCTACCTCTTAGACCGAGGAAAAGAGGTGCACATAAACAAAGCCTTTATAATAAAAGTAACGGAAACAGGGAGCCTGAAGCCGAAAGCCTGAGGCCGTAGGCCGAAGGCTTTAAAGACGTTGACTTTGACGTTGACTTTGACGTTAAAAAATAAAAATCTTTAAAATCTTTTAAATCTTTTAAATCTTTAAAATCTTTAAAATCTTTTTCAGACGAAGCCTACGGCTTCATAACGTGTGGCGGCTAAAGCCGCCACACAAAGTCAACGTCAAAGTCAAAGGCGGCGGTGTGGATGGTTTTGATTTTTATGTTGATGTTGATTTTGACTTTGTGTGGCGGCTCTGCGCCACACGTTATGAAGCCGTAGGCTTCGTCTGAAAAAGATTTAAAAGATTTTGACTTTTTAACGTCAACGTCAACGTCAACGTCAATGTCAACGTCAACGGCAAAAGGACTATACATATGCAAGTGCAATGTAGAAACTGCAACTTCCTCGGCCAGTTCGACCCGGCCCGCGCGCCGGATCGCGCGTTTGTCATTCAATGCCCCAAGTGCGGGGCGCCCATACAAATGCCCGGAAGGTTAGACGCTCCCCAACAAGCGGCAACGGCTGCGGCAAACAGCGGCAACACCGGCGCATTCGCCCAAGTTCCCCAAGCTCCCCAAGCTCCGCCAGCCGCCCCCGCCTCGCACCCAAACGGCAGGAACAAGAACATCGACACCCTGCTGCTCAAAATGGTCGAACACAAAGCCTCCGACCTCCACTTGTCCAGCGATTGCCCGCCCATGCTGCGCAAGGACGGCGAGATGGCGCCCATCCCCGACTGGCCCGTTTTAAGCGCAAGCGAGGTGCAGGAGTTCATGTGGCCTATCACCCCCCCGCGCAACAAGGAGCAGTTTGAAGAGCGCCACGACACCGACTTCGCCTACCAAATCGAGGGCGTGGCCCGCTTCAGGGTCAACCTCTTCATGGATCGCAAGGGGGTAGGCGCGGTCTTCCGCGTCATCCCGACCAAAATAATCTCCGCCGAAGACCTCAACCTCTCAAAGGAGATGCTCGGCCTCTGCCGCCTGCCCAAGGGCCTAGTCCTTGTAACCGGCCCCACGGGCTCCGGCAAATCGACCACCCTCTGCGCGATGATAGACTACATCAACCGCACGCGCAAAGACCACCTCATAACCATCGAAGACCCGATAGAGTTCGTCCACGAAAACAAGAGCTGCCTCATAAACCAGCGCGAGGTGCACGAGCACACCGACTCCTTCAAGAGCGCCCTGCGCGCCGCGCTGCGCGAAGACCCCGACATCGTCTACATCGGCGAGATGCGCGACTTAGAGACCATCTCCATCGCCATAGAGACAGCCGAGACCGGCCACTTAGTCTTCGGCACGCTGCACACCTCCACCGCCGCGTCCACGGTCGACCGCATCATAGACCAGTTCCCCGGCGACAAGCAGGAGCAGATCCGCATGATGCTCGCCGACAGCCTGCGGGGCGTAATCTGCCAAATGCTCTGCAAGAAAACCGGCGGCGGGCGCATAGCGGCAATGGAGGTGCTGATAGTGACGCACTCCATATCGAACCTGATCAGGGAGCGTAAGACATTCATGATACAATCCGTTTTGCAAACTGGGAGGAGCCAAGGGATGTGCACGATGAACGACAGCTTCATGGACTTGGTAAAGCAAAAAACCGTAGCGCCGGAGGACGCCTACGAGAAGTCGCTTGACAAGGCGGGATTGCTTGGGATGTATGAGAAGTTTGGAATTAATATGTCTTGGTTGAATGAGAAGTAAAGCCTTTAAACCTAAAATCCGCAGTAGGTATTTATGGATGGATTGTTTTTTGCATTACGATAATGCCATCGTAGGGGCGACCCTTTAAATCTTTTCAATCTTTTAAATCTTTTAAAATCAAAA
>JAIRUL010000084.1 GCA_031254445.1 Chitinispirillales bacterium | reverse complement strand
CATCGTCGTTAACGACGATGGCGGTGATCTGCCTCTCCTCAAGCGCTGGGAAGAATTTCGCGCGGTGTTCAGGCGGTCTAACCGAAGCCATCTTCTCGGCTACGATGAAAATCGCGGCTACGATGAGGATTGCGCTTACCCCTAGTATTATCTTTTTATTATTCATCGGCGCTGCCCTTTCTACTAATATTTTGTGTTGATGTCGTGTTAGAAACCCCCGAAGCCGCCGCGATCTTCTCGCGCCGCCTGAGCGATATAACTATCCCGGCGATAACCACTAATATCGGCATGAGCAAAAGATTTATCGCCCGTATCACCCCAGGTTTTGCCGATCCCGCCTCCAAGATGTTCGGGTTTATGGTTTTGTCTTTCAGCGTACGCGCGCGCACCGATATCAGGTTGTTGTCAAGCGACAGCCAGTCTACAAGGTTCATCATAAACGTCACGTTTGGGCCCGACGCGTTTTGAGATGTTATGAAGTTCGCGTCGCCCACTACGACCAAGTTTCCGCTTGTATTCGACGGCGTTACCGCGCGGTCAGCGTCGTTTCCGGCAAGGTTTATTTTGTTGATAGAATCCTCTTCCTCGCCGGAAGTTTTTTCCTTTGCCGGCGGAACCGGCTTGCCGTTAAAGTAGCTCTTGAAAGCGCCGTTTAGGTACATGGCCATAGCGTGCGGTTTCATCGATTCTTTAGGTGGTATCTGGTAATTGGGTTGGGGGGAGAGGTCGAAGTTTCCCGTAACCTCCCAGCTTTGCTCCGATGACGACGCGAGCGTGGCGGCGGTGACCTTGTGCGCGCCCGCCGTGTCCGGCGCGAGCGTTAGCGAACTCGCCCAGCCGAGCATCAGCTCCGACTGCGCCGACACCACCGGGTTGCTCTCGGAGAATCCGCTCCGAGTAATTCTTATGAAGTAGGGGTAGGGGAGGAGCTCGTTTATCGTGAACATCCCTAAATTCCGCGGCACCTGCACTTGCCCGCACGAGGCGTCCATAATCATGTTGCGTTCGACACGTACGCCGTAGTACTCAAGAATCTCTAAGAGTTTCGTTTCTTTGATCGTGCCCTGCGGTCCGTACTGAAACGAGACCTCCGTGGCGTTGACAAGCGCTATTATGTTCCCGCCGTTCATAAAGTACTGGTCGATCTCAAAGAGCGCGCGGTCGTTGAACCTATCGCCGTTTGGGACGATGAGCGTCCGTATCTCCTTGTCGATGGGCTTCCCCTCCGATACGTCGACCGCTACGACCTCGTAGTCGCGCTTGAAACTCTCGAAGATAGGGGCGAATTTCTTCTCAGTTTTTTCGTCGCCCATGTTCATGCGCCCGCTGATTTCCGGCGGGATGAAGTCGGAGGTTTGGGATTTGAGCACGCCGATTTTTGGGGCGGACGAGCGCTTGACTTTCATTATCGCCTGCGTCAGGTCGTACTCGAGGTTGGGCAGGTTTTGGACGATGGGGATAGACTCTTTTTTGTCGGCGTACATTATGCCGATGCCCATGTAGCCCACCATTGTCTCGGCTTTGTCGCGCTTAAACGTTTGAAGCCGAATTTCCGGGACGCCGAGGCTCATCGCCATGCCCATGGCTTCTTCGTCGCCTGCGGGGTCTTCCCACGTAACTCGCAGTTTCCCGCCGGCGATATTCTTGTATTCGCTAAGGAGGTCGCGCACCGTGTTCACGGTTATGTGCGTCTCCGGCGGCAGCTCCTTAGAGAAAAACGCTTTGACGGTAACGATGTCGTCGAGCCCTTTAAGGACGCGCTTTGTAGCGTCGGAGACCGTGTACTGGCGGTTTTCGGTGAGGTCTAAGCGGTAGAACACTTTGTCCGAGAAATAATTGACAAGAGCTACAGCCACGATAACTGCGCCTGCCATTACAATGTATTCCACCCTTGATTTGATCTTTTGCTTTTTCATGGCTATTCCGATTTCCTCCTGCCGAGCGACTGCGTATTAAGAAACAAAAATATTCCCGTCATCGACAAATAGTACATAACGTCCCTGCTGTCTATTACCCCGCGCCCGATGCTTTCGAAGTGCGTGAAAAGCCCGAGGTTCGAGAAGAGCGGGACAAGCGCCGACGGTATCTTGAGCGTTACGACCGGATGCCCGATAATCATCAGCGCGAACATGGCCACCCACGCGAGGATGAAAGCCACTATTTGGTTTTCGGTGTGCGACGACACCCAAAGCCCGATGGCTAAATACGCCGCGCCCATTAGGAGCGCCCCCGCGTATCCGCCCACGATGGGGCCGGGGTCGGGGTTGCCTATAATGAATAGGGTTATGGGGATGGTGGCCGAGAGCGCCACCGCCGTCGCCAAAAAGGCGAGCGACGCCAAAAACTTCCCCAAAACGACCTCCGTGTCGCTCACAGGCCATGTTAAGAGCAGCTCCATCGTCTTGCTCTTCTTCTCCTCAGCCCACCCGCGCATCGTTATCGCCGGGACGAAGAAGAGGAACACCCAAGGCAAAAGCCCGAAGTAGTTGCGCATGTCCGCCTGATTTATCAGGAAGAACGGCTGGAAGTACATGAAGTTCGTGCCGACTAAGAATACGATGATGAAGACGTACGCAATCGGCGATATGAAGTAAGAAGCGAACTCTTTTTTAAATATTGCCGCGACAGTATTCATTGGCGCCCTCCCGTCAACTCGGTAAACACTTCTTCTAGGCTCGTTTGGTCGCGCCTAAGTTCCGACAGCGCCCACCCGTTTTGCACGACGCGGTTGAAAATCAATTCGCCGATGTCGTCCTTTATCTCCGTGTTGATGCGGGCGTTAAACCACCCCTCTTGCGCGCTTTCTATGTCGATGCCCGACACTCCGCCCATAGATGAGAAGGTTGACTTTATAGGCTCCTTGTCGCCTTTGATGCGCAGCGTGTACCGCGACCCGCCCTTATGCCCCGACGTCAGGTCGTCCGGCGTGCCTGTGGCCACGATGCGCCCGTCTTTGATGATAAGGATCCGGTCGCAGGTCGCGGAGACCTCGGAGAGGATGTGCGAGCAGTAGATGACGGTTTTCTCCTCGCCGAATTTCTTTATGAGGTTGCGTATCTCGATGATCTGGTTCGGGTCGAGCCCCGACATCGGTTCGTCCAAAATCAGCAGGTCGGGGTCGTGGATCATCGCCTGGGCGAGCCCCACGCGCTGCCTATAGCCCTTGGAGAGCTTGCCGATTTGCCTATCAGCCATCGCGGTAAGCGCGCAGACCGAAAACATCTCGTCCATTCGCGCCTTGAGCTTCTCCCCGCGCAGGCTCCTGACTTGCCCGACGAACGCGAGGTACTCCCTCACGGTCATGTCGCTGTAGAGCGGGGTGCTCTCCGGCAGGTACCCTATTCTCCTGCGCACCGCGAGATCCTGCTCGGCGGTGTCCATCCCGTCTACAAGCACCGACCCTGATGTGGGCGGGATGAAGCAGGTAATTATGCGCATAGTGGTGCTCTTCCCCGCGCCGTTAGGCCCGAGGAATCCGAACACCTCGCCCCTGCGCACCTCGAAGTTGAGGTTGTTCACGGCATGCACCTGCCCGAACCTCTTGTTAAGTCCGCGCACCTCAAGCATGAGGCGGCCGGTTTTCTCGTTCATATCGTTTCACCGTTTTTTGTTATAGTATAGGATAATTCAGTGGACAATAAACATCATTCCAGAGCCGCCGCCATCGACAACCCCGCCGGAACAAATAGGCCGCGCCGCCCCTATCGGGCGATCCGCCTTACGCCGCCTCTTCGCCCTTTTTGGCCTGAATTTCTGTGCGCAAATCCTGAGCGATTTTCTTTATGGTCTGAAGGCTTTTGCGCGCGCGCGTACCCGCCGCCTTGTTGCCGCGTTCAAACTTCTCATACTCGGATTTAAGTGCCTCCACTTCGCTCAAAAGCTCTTGCATAGACATCGGTAACCTCCCGTTACGGTATTGAATTAAAGGATAAAAGTTTATTGGCTCCGGTAATCGTCATGTTCCCCCGTCTGATAAATATTGTATTTTCCAAATCCAAAAGGCAAGTTTTTTTTGTTATCGGGCGTCCGCTTGCCTATCCGGCTCTTTTGATTTTACCCGCATATTGAACAATACCACCATCTCGCCCCTAGGCGGGTGTTCCCCAAAATGGGCTAGCAGCTCCTCCGCGCTCCCGCGCAGAAACTCTTCGTGGATCTTCGTCAGCTCGCGGGCGACGACCACGCGCACTCCGCCCAGAACGTCCCGTATATCCTCCAGCGTTTTAATTATCCGGTGCGGCGTCTCGTAAAAAATCATCGTTCGCGGCTCGCCCTTTAGCGACTCGAAGATTTTCCGCCTCTGCGCGCCCTTGTTCGGCAGAAAGTTTTCAAAGGCGAACCTATCCGTCGGCAGCCCGCTCGCGACAAGCGCGGCTAAGAACGCCGACGCCCCCGGGATGGGGGCTACGGTTATGCCGTTTGCGATGGCCGCCCTAACGAGGTAAAAGGCGGGATCGGCCACGCCGGGCGTGCCGGCGTCGGTTATCAGGGCGATTTCTTTGCCGTCTTTTAGCGATGCGACAAGAGATGGCGTCACCTTCTCTTTATTGAAATCGTGGTACGCGCTTGTAGGCGTTGTTATTCCTATATGGTCAAGCAGCTTTCTTGACGTGCGGGTATCCTCGGCAAGTATAAGGCCGCACTCCGACAGTATTTTCGACGCCCTGATTGTTATGTCGGAGAGGTTTCCTATGGGGGTTGATACGATATATAGCATATTATTGTAAATCCTATCGGATTTGGGATAGATATTAAAATATGGCGATGAAACGGCGGGCGCGCAAAACGCACCCGAGGTAAACAACTTCGCCGCTTGCACATCATGCGTCCTTAATAAATTTGGCGCTAGACTCCGCCCAATATACCTCTACGCGGTTTCTCCCGTTCTTTTTCGCCGCGTACAGCGCTTCGTCGGCTTTGTCGATTAGCTCCGTTATGTCTCTCGCGTGGAGCGGGTACTCGGCTATTCCGAAGCTCATGGAGGTTCTGACCTCTTTGCCCTCGCTTGTTTTGAACGTCATCTCCTCGATCTCTTTTCTTATGCGGTCTACGGATTCTTTGGCGGCGTTGCGGTCGCACTGGCCGACTATCATAACGAACTCTTCGCCGCCGTAGCGGGCTACGGTGTCTACGTCTATGCGTAC
>JAIRUL010000077.1 GCA_031254445.1 Chitinispirillales bacterium | reverse complement strand
CCCACCGGCACGATTTCGTTCTCTTCTTCGTCGAACTCGTCTTGAATGTCCCCGACTATTTCCTCTAAGATGTCCTCCATCGTCACGATGCCGGCCGTCCCGCCGTACTCGTCCACTATCACGGCTAAGTGCAGGTGCTTGATTTTGAACTCTTTCATCAGCTCGTTGATTTTTTTGCCCATCGGCACGTAGTGGCATTTTTTGACGATGAGCGCCAAGTTCCACTCTTCGGGTTTGTGTTCCGATATCCACGGGAAGATGTCTTTTACGTAGAGGATGCCGGTGATTTGATCGATGGTGTCTTTGTAGACGGGGATGCGCGAGTGGCCCTCTTCCCTTACGATTTTGAGGATATGCTCTAAGTTCGAACCGACCTCTGCCGCGCAGATGTTTATGCGCGGGACCATGATTTCGTCTACCGTGGTCTCGCTGAGGTCGAAGATGCTGCGTATCATCTCGCGCTCCTCCGCGTCTAACCCCTCGGAGGCGTCGTCGTCGGCGGCGATGCGCGCCTTGTCCTCTTCGGAGAGGAACGCGAACTTTTCGTCGTAGCGCAGTATTTTGAGCGTGATCGACTGCATGGCCGCGAAGCACCACGAGAAAGGGAGCAGGAGCCACGACAGCAGGCTGTAGGCATAGAATGCCGTGACGATGGCGTTCCTATAGAAGCGCAGCGCGAGCGCCCGCGGGACGTAGTGGGCGCAGAGCGTCAGCGCAAAAAACGAAACCCCGAGCGGCGCGCCCCACGTTTGCAGAGGCGTTGCGTCTGGGAAGAGCGCAGAGTGCAATTCAAAGGCCAAGGCAGCGAATGAGATGTTGCATAGGGTCTTGCCTACCGTCACGGTGCCGCTGAGCGAAGCGCGGTTCTTGAGTATGTCGCCGATTCTATTGGTATAATAGCGCAAACGCTCGTCGTTTGCGCCCACGTTGCCCCTTTCGGCGGACGAGAAGATGATCTTAATGACCGAAAAAAAGGCCGAGAGGGTAAAAAAGCCGGCCATGCAATAGATGTAAACGCCTATGGCCGCAGTGCCATCGTCCAAAAAAAAGCCTCCTTGAGAGCGGTTCACCCGAACGCCTCAGGCAGCGCGCAGGATAACATCACAAATACAATATACATTATCGGGCGGCGGCGGGTCAAAAAAAGTTTTTTGTTTGGCGCGGGCCTTGATTTTGATGCCGGCGAGCGCCGCAAAAGCCTATACGGCTGTAAGGCAAATGCCTTTATGCCCGTTCGGTACAATTACTTAGCGCATAATACGTATTAGTTAATGAGTAGTGTATAACGCCGATAGCCGTAAACTACGCGCGGCCATGCCGGCGCGCGGTTGCGGCGCCACGCACAGCTAAGGAGAGGTATCTTGGAACCGGATCACGCGTTTTTGCCGTCAGACAGCCGCGATGGAGCCGCCGCTGCCGCGCCGCTCAGCGATTCGCTGCGCGTATTTCCCGCCGCAAGCGCGGTTGCCCGGGACGGCGCGCAGAAGAGCCTTGACGACGCGTTTAAGGCGCTGGAGTACAGCAAGAAGGCGGCCGACACGCTCAACCGCTCGGCTGCGATCTTTTTATCGGTAGGCCACAAGGGCTTTGCGAACATGATGACGGCCGGCGTGGCGCCTATCGCGGGCATGGCGGGGCTTGACAGGGTGTCGGTGTGGCGCAATATCGAGGCGGGGGGCGGCGACCTGCAAGGGTCGCAGGTTTACAGGTGGGACAAGCATTTGGGCGGCACCACCGATCCGACCACCGGGCTTGCAAACCTCTCTTACTCCAAGATCGCCCCGCGTTGGGAGAAGCTCTTTAGGAGCGGCGGCGTTATAAACGGCCCCGCCTCCTCGCTGCCCGAGGGGGATCTTTTGAAAGCTTTCGGCGTCGTGTCTATACTCATGACGCCGGTCTTCGTCAGCGGGAAGTTTTGGGGTTTCGTGATGTTTGAAGACCGCAGCGTTGAGCGCTACTTCGACGCCGAGAGCATGGAGATGCTGCGCGCGGCGGCGTTTTTGTGCGCGAACACCGTCATTCGCGCCGAGATGGAGCGCGACTTGGCCGCGGCGAACGACAGCCTCAAAACCGCGCTTGAGCGCGCCACCGCCGCCTCCGAGGCCAAGGGGCGCTTCCTTTCGAATATGTCTCACGAGATGCGCACGCCGCTCAACACTATCATGGGCATGGCCTCCATCGGCAAGGGCGCGCAGGGGGTGGAGCGCAAGGATTACGCCCTAGGGAAGATCGTGGAGGCGTCGTCGCACCTATTGGGCGTGATAAACGACGTCTTAGATATGTCTAAGATAGAGGCGGGGAAGCTCGAACTCTCGCCGGCGGAATTTTCCTTTGAGAAGATGCTCAGAAAGTCCGTCAGCACCGTGTCGTTTCGTATGGTTCAGAAGCGGCAAAATTTCGGCATGGCGCTTGACGAAAGCATTCCGCGCAACCTTATAGGCGACGACCAGCGCTTGTCGCAGGTCATCATCAACCTTTTAAGCAACGCCGTAAAGTTTACGCCGGAGGGCGGGAATATCAACCTGAACGCTTCGCTCTTAGCCGAGGATGGCGATGCCTGCGCCGTCGCCGTGGCTGTGAAAGACAGCGGCGTCGGCATGACGCGCGAGCAGCAGGAGAAGCTCTTCCAGCCCTTTGAGCAGGCGGACAGCGGCATGTCGCGCAAGTACGGCGGCACGGGCCTCGGCCTCGCCATCTCGAAGCGCATCGTGGAGATGATGGGCGGAACAATAAGCGTCGTGTCGAAACCGGGCGTCGGCGCGGAGTTCGAGTTCAGCTTCAAGGCGGGCAAATGCGGCGAAACCGCCGGCGCGCAGCCTGCCTGCCCGGAAAACCGCGAAACGGCGGAGGACGGCGAGTTTGGCGGCTGCCGCATCCTGCTCGCCGAGGACGTGGAGATAAACAGGGAAATCCTGATAGCGAGCATGGAAGGCTCAGGCGTGGAGTTCGACTGCGCGGAAAACGGGCGCGAGGCGGTACAGATGCTCACGGAGAACCCCGGTAAGTACGATATGATATTCATGGACATGCAGATGCCTGAGATGGACGGGCTCGAGGCGACACGGAAAATCAGGGAGGGCGGCAGCAGAATCCCTATTATAGCAATGACCGCTAACGTCTTTCGGGAAGACATAGAAAAATGCCTTGCGGCGGGGATGAACGACCACATCGGGAAGCCGCTAGACATGGGGAATGTCGTTACGAAAGTGCGGAGGTATAGGAAAAAGTGAGGGGGCGCGATATTTGGAGGCCAAAGGAAAGCCGGGGCATTTCAAAAGCTATTTAAAGCACGCCGAGAGGTGCCCGCCTCCCACGTCCTCAAGCCCCGGCGCCTCCGTTGCGCACCTGTCAATGCGCCTCGGGCAGCGCGGGTAGAACGCGCAGCCGCCGCCGCTATCGGCGGATACGTCCCTATCGTCTTCTGCGCTTTGGCTCTTTTGCGCGAGCTCGGCCCCTGCCGCGGGGACGCTTTTTAGGAGCAGCTCCGTGTAGGGGTGCGCGTGTGCGGCGAATATCTCCTCGTTTTCCCCCATCTCCATTACCTTGCCCCGATACATCACGGCTATCCGGTTCGCGATGTGGCGAACCACAGCCAAATCGTGGGATATGAAGAGCAGCGTTTGGCTGTAGCGCTCCTGCAGATCCTGCAAGAGGTTGATTATCTGCGCCTGTATCGACACGTCAAGCGCGCTCACCGGCTCGTCCGCCACGATGAACTCCGGCGATGTCGCGAGCGCCCGCGCTATGCCCACGCGCTGGCGTTGGCCGCCGGAGAACTCGTGGGGGTAGCGGTCTAAGTAGGCGGGCGACAGCCCCACTTGATCCAATAGCTCCGCAACGCGCGCGTCGCGCTCCTTCTTGCCGCCGAGGCCGTGGATGACGAGCGGCTCCGCGAGGGCCGAGCGCACCGTCATGCGCGGGTTCAGCGAACTGTACGGATCCTGAAACACTATCTGCATCCGCCGGCGCAGCCGCTTGCGCTCGCCGCCGCGCAGGTCGCCCCACCGCGCCGATTTTTCCTTGTGGTCTCCTAGAAACAGCCGCACCGACCCGGAAGTAGGCTGGATAAGCCCCATGACCGCCTGCGCCGTAGTCGTCTTCCCGCACCCCGACTCGCCCACAACCGCGAAAACCTCCCCGCGCGCAATCCGAAACGACACGCCGTCAACAGCTTTCGTCCACCCCGAAATCTTGCCCATAACGCCGGCGCGGGCAGGGAAGTGAACCTTCAAGCCGCTGATGTCAACGCAGGTGTTTTTATCGCTTATGCCGCCGCCAGCCCCGTTATTAACGCTTATCTTATCCATAAAGATGGCACCTCGCCTGATGCTTCCCGCCCCCCCCGTCAACGCGGCGTAGCGCCGGATGCTCTTTTCCGCACCGTTCCGTTGCCCGCTGGCACCTTGGGTGGAAAGGGCAGCCGTCCGGGATTTCGAGAGGCGTCGGCACCGTCCCCGGAATCACCGTCAGCCGTCCGCTGCGCTTTTCTATCGACGGGATCGTCTTCAGCAGGCGCTCGGTGTACGGGTGCCTCGGCGAGTCAAAAATCGCCCTCGCCGGCGCGGACTCCACAACTTCGCCGGCGTACATGACCATCACGTCGTGCGCCATCCCGGCTACGATGCCGAGGTTGTGGGTGATTAGGATCATGCTCATGCCTTTTGCGTCTTGCAGCTTTTTTAGCAGCTCTAAGAGCTTTGCCTGAACGGTCACGTCGAGCGCGGTGGTCGGCTCGTCCGCTATCAGGAGCCTCGGCGAGCACGCGAGCGCCATGGCGATCATCACGCGCTGCCGCATCCCGCCGCTCAGGTTGTGCGGGTAGCTCGAAAAGACGCGCTTAGGCTCAGCGATCCCGACCTCCGAAAAGAGCTCGGCGCAAAGTTCCGCCGCCGCGCGCTTGCCCATCCCCTTGTGCAAAATAAGCGGCTCCGCGACCTGGTGCCCGCAGGTGAAGACAGGGTTGAGCGACGTCATGGGATCCTGAAAGATCATGGAAATCCGCCGCCCGCGCACCTCGCGCATCTGTTTTTCGGGGATGCTTAAAAGATCCTTGCCCTCAAAGAGCATAGTCCCCGCCTCTATCTTGCCGGGCGGGGCGGGGATGAGGCGCATGATGGAAGAGGCCGTTACGCTCTTCCCGCACCCCGACTCGCCGACGATGCCGAGCGTCTTGCGGTCGTCAAGCTCAAACGACACCCCCCGCACGGCGCGGGCCGTCTTCTTTTGGATGCGAAACGAGACCCTAAGGTCGCTGCAGGAGAGGCATGGCATTGTCCGATAAATATAATATCCGCGCTGGCCGGCGCCGGGCGTTTTTCCGGAAAAAACGGGCAAAAAGCTGGAAAAGGCGGACGGAAAACAGGCCGTTTTTCAGCTTTTGCAGGCGCAAAAACGCGCTGTTGACGCTAAAATCCGCATTTTTGCGTAAAAAACAAAAAAAATGAAAAAAATGTAACAAAACGTAATCCGCGACAGTCTAAGCTAAATTAAGCATAGTATATTAATTTGCATAGACAAAGTTTATATATTATATTCTTATATACATACTAGTTTATAGATAACCGCGTACGCGTATATACACGTACGTTCATTTATATTAACATTATAAAAAAGGAGAGATGCATGAAACACGCATCTTGCGCAGTATCAATGCTTTGGCAGCTCCGCACAGCTTCGGCGAAAATGGGGGGGGGGGGGTGCTTTAGCGGGTGCGGGAGCAGTTTGTTGGAAGGGGGTATCGGT
>JAIRUL010000032.1 GCA_031254445.1 Chitinispirillales bacterium | reverse complement strand
TTAATAAGCCGCTGGCACAATACCGTAGAATTGCATTCCTTGTTATAGACAAGCTGGTTATAAATCCAGTTCTGCGTTATCGGCAGGTAGTAGGTGATGAGGTGGCAGACGTTCATGGTTTTTATCTTTTGACGTTGACTTTGTGTGGCGGCTTTAGCCGCCACACGTTATGAAGCCGTAGGCTTCGTCTGAAAAAGATTTAAAGATTTTAAAGATTTTAAAGATTTAAAAGATTTAAAAGATTTTAAGACTTTGACTTTAACGACTCAACCTACCCCCTCAGCTTTTTAACTTCTTTCAACAATTCCGGCAGTTGATTTGATGCCGCGTCTATCCGCCGCATCGTCATAAAGTCCCTCGCCGGATACCCCGTAACTTTCGCCCCCGGATCCACATTTTTCGAGACGCCCGCCTTCGCGCCGACAAACGAATCATCGCCGATGCTTATGTGGCCTACGAAGCCTACTTGGCCGGCTATTATGACGCGCTTGCCCACCTTTGTCGATCCCGATATTCCCGTTTGCGCGGCGATGGCGGTGTGCTCGCCTATCGCCACGTTGTGGGCTATGTGGATCAGGTTGTCTAGCTTCACGCCCTTGCCGATAACCGTCGGTTCAAAGTTCCCGCGGTCTATTGCCGCGCACGCGCCTATTTCGGCGTCGTCTTCTATTATTACGTTGCCAAAACACGGGATGCGGACGAACGCGTTGTTTTTGTCGCGCGCGTTGCCGAAGCCGTCGCTGCCTATAACCGCGCCGGACTGTATCACCACCCTTGAACCGATTTCCGTATCGTAGCGGACGACCGCGCCGGAATCTACGCGCGTCGATTCGCCTATGCGGACGCCGCGCTCGATTACGCAGTTCGCGCCTATGCGGCAGTTTGCGCCTATCGCCGCGTTTGCGCCGATAACCGTACCGGGGCCGATGGACGCCGATTTGGCGATGGTTGCCGTTTTGTCAACTATGGCGGACGGGTGGACGCCGCCGCCAAAGAGCGGGGCAACGTCTTCAAAGAGCTGCGCGACAAGCGCGTAGGCCACGTAAGGGTCGTCCGCTTCAAGGCAAATTTTTTCCGGGAACGCCGCGCCTTTTTTGACGATGACGGCACAGGCAGAGCACGTTTTAGCCTGATCGGCATACTTTGGGTCGGAGATAAACGTTAGGTGTTTCTGCGACGCGGACTCCGGCGACGCGATACCAAAGACGTCGGGGTCCTCCCTGGTTGCCGGGAATTCTGCTCCTATGTGCGCCGCTATTGCCGATAGTTTCAACTGTACGCCCTTTCTCAATGTTCAATATTTGCGATAGGTTGATACGTACGCATCAACCGCAACTCGCGCCGCGTCACTTCTCTTTGGCAAGCTGCGCCAAAACCCGATCCGTCAAGTCATAAGACTGCTTCGCGAATATGACCCCGCCGGCCCTCCAGTCGAAGATGAAATCGAACTGCTCGTCCTTGGCTATTTTGTCGATTATCTTCTGGATCTTCTCCAAGATGGGCTTAGTCAGCTCCTCGTTTTTAGTGAGCACCTCGCCTTTCTGCCCGAACTTTTCCTGCAAGAACTTTTCGTGCAGTATGAGCTTCTGGCGCAGCGAATCTTCGAGCGCCTTTTTGCGTTCGGCGCTAAGGAGGAGGCTCTGCTTCTCGAGCTGCTCCTTCATCTCGGTTATCTCCTTGGCGCGCTTGGAGGCCTCCTGCTCCCAGCGGGCGACCTCTCTGTTGAACTTGTCCTGAGCGATCTTCGTGCCCTCGAATTGGGTGAAGATCTTCTCCGAATTGACGTACCCCATCTTAAGCTGCGCGGAGGCAGAGCCAAACGCCGCAGCCGCGAAGAGCGCCATTACCGCCGCCTTAAATCCCCACTTCATAAAACCCTCCTTATTTGATATATTAGCGTTGCCGCCTATTGTTTACCGTATATAATACTATTTGACATCTATAACAGCGCATTTGTTACACTGGGCTATCAAAACCCCTTATTCATTATAATATGCCAATTAACCCCGTGCGGCTTATTGTCTATTACGCTCTTGTCAAGCGGGTCGAGCCCGTACCCGACGTCCACCCCCATCACCCCTATCATCGGCAAATTGATGCGCAGCCCGCCCCCGACGCCGCGGTACAGATCGCCGAGGTCTATCCCCGCAATAGTCGTCCACGTGTTGCCCATGTCGGCGAATAGGCCTACGTATATCTGCTGGTCGATAATCGGGTAGCGCAGCGACATATTCACGGAGAACATCGATATGCCGTTGCCCTCGTTCCTGTAACGGTACCCGCCGAACGCCCAGTCCGGGTAACCCCTGATTATCGCGTCGCCGTATGCGCCGCCGCCGGTGAATAGGTTGTCGCCGGATATAGCCAAGGTGTCGAAGAGCTTCGTTATCGCTCCGAATTTCACGTCGCTGCCGAAGACTAGCTTGCCGGGGAGCCTGAAATAATTTTCGTAAGAGACGGTGCCCTTGAGATACTTGAAGTCTCCCCCTAAGCCCGCTATTTCGGGGGCGATAGTTAGCCGCGAACCCTCGTTCGGGAAGAGCGGCATGTCCAAGTCGTAGCGTTCGATGTTGAAGCGCAGCTTGCTCATTATGCCCGTCTCCACGATGCTCATGCCGCTAAGGTTTATATCTGGCCTGCTTGTCTTCTCGTGGCTGAGCTGATAGACGGTTTGGAAGCGGAACTTGTTGTCGGGCCACGTCAGGCGCGAGCGGCCCGCGCCGACCCTAAAACCGTAGCTTGTCGTGGTGTCGTTTGAGTTGCCGCTGTAGTAGCTGTACACCTGCTGGTCGGCGAAGATTGTCCCCGTAAGCCACAGCGGGGTGTCGAACGCCCACGGCTCGGTGAAGCTTATCATGCCTAATTTACGGTAGTACCCGTACTGCACTTCGAGCTTCAGCTCTTGGCCCGACCCGCGGAAATTCGGGATGGCGGTGGAGAACGTGCCGGTCAGTTTGTCTTGGTCGCTGTAGGCCGCGCCCACCGTGAGCTGGCCGATGTTGTCCTTCTCCACGATGTCGAAGACCACGTCTACGGTGCCGTCGTCGTTCGGGACGATGTCGGGCAAGGCGCTTTGGAAAAAGTTTTGGCGCATGATGTTTTGCTGGCTCGCAGCCATGAGCGACTGGCGGTACCTTTGGCCGGGGATAAGCGAGATTTCGCGCCTTATGACCTTCTCCCACGTCTTGCTGTTGCCGCGCACGTCTATCTTGCGCACGATGGCCGGACGGCCTTCCGCAATTTCAAAGACCAAATCGACGGTGTCGGCCTCTTCGCCCCTCTTGTACGACCGCTTGTCGTCCACCCTTACCCAGAGATACCCCTCCTCCCTATAGGCCGTCTCCACCAAATACTTGGTCATCTCGAACTGGCTCTTCCGAAACGGCTTCCCTTTCGCGAGCGCGACTTTCGGCAACAGCGCGTCGGACTCAATGATGTTGTTGCCCACGAACGCGACGTCGCCCGCGTAGTACTTGCGCCCCTCGTTTACCGTTATCTCTATGAATATGTCGCGCTTGTCCTCCGAATACCAAACCGTGTCGCGCTCGATTGCGGCGTCTAAGAACCCTTTATCATTATAGTGCATGACGAGCGTGTCTAAGTGCGCGCGGTACAAATCGTAGTTGAAGTCGCCGGAGCGCCACCAGCGGTTCTCTTTTGTCTTGAAGCGGCGCATAAGCCAGCCCCTCGTCACTTCGCTTGCGCCCCCGCCGGCATCCTTGCGGCGCGTAAGCCGCGCAAGCCAGCCCGCTTTAGCGTCGCCGGCGCCCTTAAACACGATAGTCTTGACCTTGACCCTCGGACCCTCGTCTATCGTGTACTTGACAATCGCGTTGCCCGGGACGCTCGTATTTATCACCTCGGCGTCGACCTTGGCCAAGAGGTAGCCCTTGTCGGCGTACAAATCCAATATCGCCTGCCGGCTCTTATGCAGCTGCGCGTCCGACATCGGAGCGTTGTAGTGCCTATGCAGCTTCTTCTCCTCAAGCTCTTTCTTCTTTATCTTCTTATTTCCAAAGAACTCTACAGCGTCAACAAGCGGGAACTCTTCAAGCGACAGCGTTAGCGAGACGCTTGAGTCGGTCTCCGCGCCTATGATAAAGTCTATTTTGCGGAAATGCCCAAGCTTATAGAGCCTGCGTATAGACTCCTGCACATCGGCAGGGGTAAACTCGCTGCCAGCGCGCAAGAGAACCGCGTCGGAAACGTTGTCCGGTTTGACGACTACGAGCCCTTCGATTGCTAGGGTATCAAGCGTTTTCGCCTCCGCGCCGGCGAGATTTCCAGCTGCCAAAACCAGCAAGAGGGCGGGGAAAGCGGCAATTAATATATTTTTCATTTTAAAGGCTTTTCTCCACCGCTTCCGCTTTCCTGAAAACAACCTGATCGTCCTCGGCGTTGAGCGATATTATGTCGCCGTCGCCAAACTTGTTGAGCAAAAATTCCTCGGCTAGTGGGTCTTCCACCGACCTCTGGATAGAGCGGCGCAGCGGGCGCGCGCCTAAAATCGGGTCGTAGCCCTTGTCTACCAATAGCTTCTTCATCTCCGGCGTGAAGACGAGCTTGATGTTGCGGTCGGTGAGGCGCTCTTGCAGCTCCAAGAGCTGGATATCGACAATCCTTGCGATCTCTTCCTTGCCCAAAGGCGCGAAGACTATCGTTTCGTCAACGCGGTTTATGAACTCTGGGTTAAATATCCTCTTCAACTCGTCCATCACCTTGCCCTTCATCGCCTCGTAGTCCGATTCGGCGTTGTTCCTGCCGAAGCCCACGGTGCCCATCTTCTTGACGTCGCGCGTACCGGCGTTGGAGGTCATGATGATAATGGTGTTTTTGAAGTTGACGTGGCGGCCGTAAGAATCGGTTAAAATGCCGTCGTCGAGTATCTGCAAGAGGATGTTGAAGACATCGGGGTGCGCCTTTTCTATTTCGTCAAGCAGGATGACGGAGTACGGCTTCTTCCGAATCTTCTCCGTGAGCTGCCCGCCCTCCTCGTAGCCGACGTATCCCGGGGGCGCGCCGACAAGGCGCGACACCGCGAACTTTTCCATGTACTCCGACATGTCAATGCGCACCAGCGCCTCTTCGGTATCGAACAGCGCCTGAGCCAGCGCCTTGGCAAGCTCCGTCTTGCCGACGCCCGTCGGCCCGAGGAATATGAACGACGCGATAGGCCGGCGCGTGTTGTGCAGCCCCGCGCGCGAACGCCTGATGCTCCTTGCGACGGAACCGAGCGCCTCGTCCTGCCCGATAACGCGCCTGCGAAGCTCGTCTTCAAGGTGCAGTATCTTCTTCGTCTCCTCCTCGGCAAGGCGGGCTAGGGGAATGCCGGTCATCGTGGCGATGACTTCCGTAATCGTCGATTCGTCAACAAGCAAGCGCTCTTCGGCCTTAGACTTCCGCCACAGCGCCTTGGTCTCTAAGAGCGCGCCGCTTAGCTTCTCCTGCTTGTCGCGCAGCTGCGCGGCCTTCTCGAACTCCTGGTGCTCGACCGCAAGCTCCTTGTCGCGGACGACCTCCGAAATCTCTTTCTCTATCTCGCGTATGTCGGAGGGTATCTCCATGCTCGACAGCCGCTTCCTCGCGCCGGCCTCGTCTATAACGTCTATCGCCTTGTCGGGAAGGAACCTGTCGGAGATGTACCTATCCGAAAACTTAACCGCCGACTCTATGGCTTTCTCCGAGTAAGCGACCTTGTGGTGCTCCTCGTAGTTGTGGCGCAGCCCGGAGAGTATCTGTATGGTCTCGCTTACGCTCGGCGGGTCGACCATTATCGTCTGGAAGCGCCGCGCGAGGGCGCCGTCCTTTTCTATATATTTACGGTACTCGTCGAGCGTGGTCGCGCCCACGCACTGTATCTCGCCGCGCGAGAGCGCCGGCTTGAAGATGTTCGACGCGTCTAAGCTGCCCTCGGAGCCGCCCGCGCCGACTATCGTGTGCAATTCGTCTATGAATATGATGACATTGTCGTTCTTCTGAAGCTCCACCATCAAAGCCTTCAGCCGCTCCTCGAACTGCCCGCGGTACTTCGTGCCGGCCACCATCGAGGCCATATCCAAGTTGACGACGCGCTTATTTTCCAGCACCTGCGGGATGCTCTTGTCGATTATCTTCTGCGCCAAGCCCTCGACAATAGCGGTCTTCCCTATCCCCGGCTCGCCTATCAGCACAGGGTTATTCTTCTTGCGCCTGCTCAAAATCTGCACGACGCGCTCTATCTCCTTCTCGCGCCCGATGACGGGGTCGAGCTTGCCCTCCCGCGCCATGGCCGTGAGGTCGCGGCCGAAGTGCTCTAAAAAAGGCGTCTTGCTCTTCTCCTTGGAGACGGGCGCGCCGCTCACCTCGCCGCCCTTCAGCACGCGGCTAATCTCCTCCCTCACGCGGTCGTACTCAAGCCCCGCCGCCGCGAGCGCGTTGGCCGCCGCCGACTCCGTGTCCTTCATGAGCGCTAAAAGCAAGTGCTCCGTGCCGATGTACTTGTGCGACATCGACCGCGCCTCGCTCGCCGCGATCTCCAAAACTTTCTTCGCCCGCGGCGTGAACGGCAGCATCTGCCCCACCATCATCATCCCGCCGGCGGATGTTATCGTCTTCTCGATATTGGAGGCGAGATCCTCGAGGTCGATGCCCATGCCGCGCATGACCGCGACCGCCACGCCGTCGCCCTCTTTTATAAGCCCAAGGAGCAAATGCTCCGTGCCAACGTAATCGTTCCCAAGCCTGACCGACTCCTCGCGGGCGATCTGCATCACCTTTTTGACGCGGTCTGTAAACATGCCGTTCATTTGGTTATATATACCCTTTCGTTTTTTACGATAATTACGCCAATCCGCCGCCCCCCGGCGTTGCATTAAAAAATAATAATAAGGCGGGCAAATTAAAAAGCCTCCGTCAGTTTTTCTTCCTCCTGCCCTTGACGCTCTCCTCCGCAAAGAACGTCCGCGCGGCGTCCGCCCTCGCTACCTCCAGGTCGTCCGGCGCGTCGCGCATATTGCTTATGTATACCTGCAAGTGCGCGGGCATGCATATCAAAACAATCCTGTTGATGCCGGCCGTCGTGTACCCGCTGTAAAGCCCGCATTCTATCCCGAGCCTCACCGACGAAGTGAGGTTTAAGAGCTCCCCGAAGCTCAGCATCCGCGCGCTGCGCAGTATGCCGCACGCCCGGCCCACCTTGTCGCTCACCTCGAGCTTCGCCTCTTTCATAAGCCGCTCGCGCGCGCTGCGCTCGTGGCCGATTATCTCCTTAACTACGCCGCTCGCCGACTCTATGAACTCCGCCTCGCTCGCCCCGAGCGTGGCCCTGTTCGAGAGCTGGAAGAAGTTGCCTAAGACGTCCGAGTGCTCGCCGAAGAACCCGCGCGTCGATATCCCCATCTGGCTCGCCCCCTGCAGGACCGGCTCTATCGCCTTTGTGAGGACAAGCGCCGGCAGGTGCATGAGGTACGAGACCCTAAGCCCCGTCCCGGAGTTTGTGGGGCAGGCCGTGAGGAACCCGAGCCGCTCGCTGTAGGCGTACCGGAGCATCGCGCCGATGTCGTCGTCGAGCTTGTCCATCTCTTCCCAGAGGTCAAACGTGTGGAAACCGGAGTCCATCCCCTGAATGCGCAGGTGGTCTTCCTCGTTTATCATCACGCTGAGTTTCCCCTTTGGGTCGCAGGCCACGCCCCGCGAACCCTCGCCCTTTAGCAGGTCGGCGCTCACCTTGCGCTCCTCCACTAAAAAGTGCTGCTCTATCTTCCTCAGCTTCGCGACGTCTATAACCTCGAAATCCAAAACCGGCCGCTTGCGCCGCGACGCGCCCGACAGGTGGCGCGCGACATCCTGAAACATGTCGCGCTTCTCCATGATGGACGCGCGCGCGGGGAACTTCCGCCCCGACACGTTGCGCGCCAAGCGGATGCGGGTGGAAACGACCACGTCACCCTCCGGCCCGCTGCCGTCGAACCACGCCGGCATCCGCCCGTAGATGCTATGCCCCTGCCCCTTTTCGGGCGCGCCTTCGGCGCCTGCGCCTGCGCTCATTTCGCGCCCACGCCCTGCTCTAAGCCGCGGATAGCGTCCCTTATGGAGGCGGCCAGCTCGAACTCCTCGCCCCGAACCGCCGACGCAAGGTCGCCGCGCAGGCGCTCCAAATCCCGCTTGCCGCCGCGGCGCGCCGGCGCCTTGCCGTACTTCTTGCCCTTGTGGCCGCCAGCGCCGTGAACCTGAACGTGTATCTTGTTTATCCGCTCCTCGAAACTGTCGTAGCAATCCGCGCACCCAAGCCACCCGCTGGAGCGGAACTCCGAGAGCTTCATCCCGCACTTGGCGCACGCAACGCCCTCCTCCGCCTCCTCCTCCTCCGCACGCTTGCCGCCGCCGCCCTTGCCCGACTTGACCGTCACCTTGACGTGCGTCTCCGAAAGCGACGCGCCCGCCGCCCCCGTGATCGCCTCAAGCCCCTTGATGAGGACGTCGCTGTCCGGCAGCGGAACCCCGCGGCCGCGCGCGCACTCCTCGCAAAGGTGGAACGTCTGGGACTCGTTGCTCTCCACGTGCGTCAGGTGGACGTTCGCGGAGCGAACCTTGCAGTCGTCGCACATGCAGGCGCCGCCCATATCGTCGTCGTCCGCGCCGTCGCCGAAATTTGCGCCAAAATCATTTTCGCTCATCTTTTACCCGTTATCCGTTTCCTGTTGATTTTTTCATCATTTTTGGATTTTTAGCTGATTTTTACCAGCCTTTTGCCGAATTTTCATTAATTATCGCGCAATAATTACAGCGCCGCATTATATAATATATTATTTGCGGCGGGTAACATGCAATTTTATTG
This sequence comes from Chitinispirillales bacterium, assembly GCA_031254445.1. Classification (GTDB taxonomy): domain Bacteria; phylum Fibrobacterota; class Chitinivibrionia; order Chitinivibrionales; family Chitinispirillaceae; genus GUT77. The sequence goes on along the minus strand of JAIRUL010000032.1, from coordinate 1,090 downwards.
TTTTTTGTTTTTGAGCCCCCCGTTGCATCATTTAAAAACCTGGCTTTGGGGTTTTGCCCCACCCTATACCCGTAGCCTCACGTTAGATGTGGCCTTGATGCTTTTAACCTAAAATCCGCAGTAGGTATTTATGGATCGATTTTCCAATGTTCCCCACGGGCAGGATATATATTGATTTTTCTGTTGGATTACCCTCGAACACTAACACTGGAGGACGCTGTGAGTGTCGGAAAGGTTTTGGGGCGGGTCGGGATTGTGTTGGCGGCCGCTGTAACTGTCGCCATTGGGCAAACGCCCGCGAGCGTCAAAATCGGCAACCAAACATGGACAAAACAAAATCTTAATGTCAAAACGCAGGGCAGTTGGTGTTATGAGGACAAAGAATCTAATTGCGCAAAATACGGCAGGCTGTACACATGGGAAGCCGCGAAAACAGCTTGCGCGAGCATGGGCGGCAAGTGGCGGTTGCCGACCAAACAGGACTGGGATAATTTGGTTGGTTATGCGGGAGGTGAAGATGTTGCGGGTAAAAAACTGAAATCAGCGGGTGGGTGGAATCGTTGTGATGAAGCTGGTGATTGTGTTGCTAACGGCAACGGTACGGATGAATTCGGCTTTTCGGCCCTGCCGGGCGGCGAACGCCGCTACTCCGGTGGCCACTTCGAATATGCCGGCAAATACGGCCTCTGGTGGAGCGCGTCGGAGTACGATGCTGGCCACGCTGACCGCCGGCTCATGAACTACAACGACGGCAACGTGTACGGGGGCTACGACGACAAGAGCTTCGGGTTTTCGGTTCGGTGCGTTGGAGTGGCCCAGGACTGAAGCGTCGAGCGGTAGCCGCAAGGCCGCCGCTTGACGCCGCCCCCAGCCGCGTTAGCGGCATGAGACGTATGTTTTGATTTTAAAGATGTAAAGAGTACAGGGCAGAATCCTGCAATATCAACACAAGGCTTGCAGGAGCGTACTTTCGAAGCCTATAAAAGTCAAATTCTTTAAATCTTTTTCAGACGAAGCCTACGGCTTCATAACGTGTGGCGCAGAGCCGCCACACAAAGTCAAAGTCAACATCAACATCAAAACCATCCAC
>JAIRUL010000236.1 GCA_031254445.1 Chitinispirillales bacterium | reverse complement strand
TACGGGTGCTGTCGATGGGCAGGGATTAATAAAAAAAACCGCCCCGCGCGCCGGTTTTACACGCGAAGCGGCCTTACCCTGAAACTGCGCAGACGCGCGCCTGCCGGTTGGCTTTATGCCGGGCTTATCGCCTCCGCCGGACACGTCTCGGCGCAAGCGCCGCAATCGCTGCACTTGCCCTCGTCGATTGTGTAGGGCGCACCCTCCGCGATAGCCTCTACCGGGCACTCGGGAAGACAGCTTCCGCATGCTAAGCACGCGTCTGAAATTTTGTAGGCCATAGAGAACCTCCTTTGATAATGTTATGAAATCTCCGGTTTTGGGCACACAAACAGCCCCGGCGCAATAGCGCGGCGGCGCGTGCGGCCCGACGTGATATATATAAGTATAGTTATTGCGGGGGCCAAAGGTCAATACCTAAGAAATTGATGCGGCATAAATCAGCATAAACCATGATAAATCTGTGCCAACCGGTATGCTTAGGGGGCATGCCGCGCAATTCAGTACAGCCACAAAACGCTGGTAACGCCCCTCGGGTAGTAGGCGCTGCCGCAGATTTTTCCGGCGCGCATCTGGTCGCTGAACGCGTTTGCCGCGTTGTTTGGGTCTAAGAGCCACGAGGCGTGCGCCTTGTCCGCCTCGGCGTCGGGGGCGTGGCGGAAGATTTTTTCGGAGATGAACTGGCACAGGAACGTCTTGCTTAGCCACGAATTGTCGGAGGTCTTGGACATCTTCCAGCCGCCGTCCGCGAACCGGCACCCGCCCTCTAAGGCGGCCTCGAAGTGCCTTTTGAGCGCGGCGACAAGCGCGCAGTGCTTATCGACGGTTTGCGCGTCCTCAAAGAGCCCCATAACGACCGGAAACACGAGCCCGTCCACGATGGAGAGCGTCACCGCCGCGTTGCCCTCTTCGAGCAGGGCGGGGATCGTCCCGTCGCCCCTGCGGTATTTGAGCACGGTATCGGCGCACCTATCGGCTTGCCCCGACGCTACATCCGCTTGCTTGCCCATTCCGAGCGCGCCAAGCATCTTTGAGAGCGCGAGGTAGGCGGCCCAGCACTTGACCGCCAAGTAGCTGCTGCGGCGCGCCCGCCCGAGCGCGGTGTCCACGTTGTCGTAGGTGGTTATCTCCGCGCCGCCCCCCGTTTTGCAGGAGTCCAAGTCCATAACGCCGTCGCGGCGCGCGCCGTCGGCCCCGTCCCTGTTCAGCATGCTCGTAAGGCACTGCTCTATCGTCTGGCGGCGGCGCTCAAGCCACGCGCTGTCGCGCGCGCCCTCGAAGTAGACGCCGGCGCAGAGTATCCAGTTGACAAGCTGCTCCTGCGTCATATACGAGTAGCACCCGCGCTTCCCGCGCAGCTCGTAAGAGGATCTTCCGGGCGGGGAGAAGGCGTTCGCGACGCCCATGTCGTGCGCGAAGCCGATGCCGCCGGCGGACTTCTCCCCCGACGCGCTTTTAACGTCGTCAAAATAATAGTAGCCGCCAGCGTACTGGTCAAGCACGGAGCGCACCGTCCACGGGTTCTTCAGCATCTCAAAGAAGAGCTGGTCAACCGCCAAGTCCAAGGTGTTCATCATCCTATACGCGCCCTCGCTTACGACCCAGATCGGCGTATTGGCTTTTGCCTCGACGAGGAGCTGCGTCGAGCCGTAATAGCTCTTTACCGCCTGCGAGAACATAAAAAGCCGCTCGCCGCTCAGGCCGCTTTCGGCAACCATCCTATCGAAATCGAGCGCGACGTCCCTGTAGAGCTCAAACCTTTTCAGCCCGTACTCCGCCACCTCCTCTATGCTTTTGAAATGGCGGGTGTACTGATAGTAGGCCTCCTTGCCGCACGTGACGACTCCCGCGCGGTAGAAGCAGACCGCGAAGCGCCAAGTGCGCCTCTCGCGGGGGTTCGCCGACATAAGCACAAGCCCGGTGGTACCAAGCCCAAAGGGGAGCCTGTCGGATATGTCGCCAGCTAAGAGCTCCTCAGCGGAGAACGCGAGGGCGCAGGCCACGTCCATGTCGTCCGTGAATATGCCGGTAACCCTGCCCTGCCCGACGCCGTTGACCCTCTCGCCGGCGACGCGCCTCATGGCGGAGTACGGGTCGTTGCCCTCGTACCCGAAAAACGCCTTCCGCGGCGACGCGCAGCCGGTGTTGTCAAGCGTAATCTCTACAAAGACCGCAGGGATGGCCGCGTCCTTTAGCGCCGACGGGTCTTGCGCCACCTGCTCGGCGCTGCGGGACGGGTCGGGCAGGGAGAGCGAGGGGGTGTAGATTCTGAACTCCAAGCCGCCGGCGCGCCAAACGTCGCAAGCAGGGGTGGTTTCGCGCGCAATGTCGCCGTCGGCAAAGGGGGTTATCGTAGCGGCCTTTTGAGGGGCGGGCCCGGGCTGTCGGCGTTGGCCGCGCGGATGTTCGCCGCCGCCGTCCGCATCCGCGACCGCGCGGTCGCTGTCGCCCCAGACGTCCTGCGCCGTGGGCTCGGCCTCAACGCTGCGCCCGCGCTCGCCGGCATCGTAGAACGGCAGCGCGAAAAACTGCCCGGGGGCGGCGGCTGACTCTATCCCTATATAGACGTTCTGGCAGGCAGGCCCCGCAAGCTCTATCCCAAGGCCGCCGGAGGCGCCCTTGAAGCCGAGGGTAAAAGAAGCGAACGCGCCGACGGGCGAGTGGTGGGAGTTATAGAAAATGTTCGGCATCGTCGAGAGGCGGCAAACTAACAGCAAAACAATTACCCCCAGCAAGGATCGAACTTGCGACACCAGGTTTAGGAAACCTGTGCTCTATCCAACTGAGCTATGGGGGCAAATCTTTTTAATCTTTTAAGCCTTTTAATCTTTTAATCTTAAAGTCAAATTCTTTTTTAAATCTTTTTCAGACGAAGCCTATAAAAGTCAAAATCTTTTAAATTCTTTTTTCAGACGAAGCCTACGGCTTCATATGGTGTGGCGGCTAAAGCCGCCACACAAAGTCAAAGTCAAAACACCGTACCCCGCCCGATAGACACGGGCGTTGCACGCAACGCCCCTACGACGTCAACATCGCCGTCAAAATCAAAATCCGATACCCCGCCGCCTTTGACTTTGACTTTGTGTGGCGGCTTTAGCCGCCACACGTTATGAAGCCGTAGGCTTCGTCTGCAAAAGATTTAAAAGATTTTGACTTTAAGATTTTAAAGTCAACCCCAACACCCACGTCAACGTCAACGTCAATGTCAACGCCAACACACCTACTAATATAATACATCCCCGCGTAAATTACAACATTTTTCTGCGCGCTGCCCCCTACTTACCCCCCGGTCTCTGTCTCCTGCACCACCGATATATACGCCTCCGACCGGCCGTATTCGGCTTGGAAGTCGGTTTGCAGGCGTTCTAGGTCGGTTTCGTCTATCGGCATGGCGGCGGACTGGAAGATTTGCCATAGGCGGTCGCCGTAGCTGGGGCAGGCTTTCCTCCCCGAGTCGCCTATTTGCGTCAGGTGGCATAGGATGTCGGCGACGGTTATCATCCCCACAAACGACGGCTCGGTCTCGGCCTCCCAGGGGGCGTGGTGGTTCTTTACCGTGTCGCAGATTATGGCGGGGAGGTTCCACTTTTCGGCGAGCCACGCGCCTACGCGGCCGTGGCTCACGCCGAGGATTTCGCTCTCCGCGGCGTCTAAGCCGCAGCCCTCGCTCTGCGCGGTTTCGATGACCTCGACGAACTCCGCGCCGAAGTACTGGCTTAGGATCATCTTCCCCATGTCGTGCAAAAGCCCGGCCACGAACGCCTCGCCGGAGTAGCGCGAGCCGCTCGTTTTGGAGAGCATGCGCGCCGCCACGCCGCAGGCCGCGCTGTGCTCCCAGAACTTTACCGCGTCGAAGCCAGCGGCGGCGGGGCCGGAGTTCTTGAAGACGTCGAAGACCGAGTACCACAGCCCGACCTCTTTCACGGTGTTGAAGCCGAGGACGACGATGGCCATGTTGACCGTCGACACCTCCCGCTGGTAGCCGTAGTAGGCGGAGTTGGCGAGCTTGAGGAGGCGGGCCGTGAGCGCCTGATCCGTGGAGATTAGGCGGGCGAGCGTGTCGGCGGAGGTGCGGCGGCTGTCCACCATCTCAAGCATCTTGGAGACAACGGTGGGGAGCGTGGGCAAGCCGATGACGCTCTGCGCGACCTTTTTTATGCGTTCTGTGTCAACTTTTCTTTCATTTGCCATTTTTTGCCATTTTTCAGCAAAGTTTTTAACGTCTTTAAAATTTTTAAAGTTTTTAACGTTTTTAAAGTCAAATTCTTATATGGGAGAATGGGGCGTGCTGCAACTCCCGCGCCGTTGTTTACAGGGCAGGGACGCTAGAGCCTTTTGCGCTGGAGTTGCAGCACGCCCCATTCTCCCATATAAGATGTTGGCTTTAAAGTCAACATCAACGTCAACGTCAACAGCAATGGAATTAATATTATTGCCGAATCCTACGCCTCTAAATCTATCAGCCTCCCGCTGTCTGACATCGTTACCTCGGTTTCGGGCTCGTCGTCGGCGCTGCCGGATATGCCGTTTTGCTCGCCCTCCTCTTTTTTTGGCTCTTGCTTCTGCTCTTTGTGGTCGTCGGGGTCGACGTTTTTGCCCTCGGCTGCCTCCGCTTCGTTGGCGGTTCGCATGTGCAAATCTAAGCGGTCGCGGTTTATCTCGGCGTTTTGAGCCTGGTGAACCATAGGCGCCCGGTGGGCTTCCGACTGGTGGGTGCTTACCTGCGGGAGGTTCACTACGGGGATGTTGACGTTCACGCTGTTCATCTTTGGTCCCGTCAATCCTCAAATTTCTGCAATAGCCTCGCCCGCAGCTTCATCATCGCCTTTGAGTGTATTTGGCTTACGCGGCTCTCGGTCAGGTTGAGCACTACGCCTATCTCCTTTAGCGTCAGCTCCTCGTAGTGGTATAGCGCGACCACGATGCGCTCGTTTTCCGGGAGGCCCGTTATGGCCTCTTTTAGGATGCCCTTGACCTCGCCTAACCCGAGCTCTTTCAGGGGGTTTACGCTCTCTGGGTCCTCCACTTGGTCTACCATGCGCATGTCTTTGGCGTCGGAGAACGGGTCGGAAACCGAGTCGTCTAAGGAGACGATGGTCGTGGGGGTCACCTCGGCGAGTATCTGCTCGTACTCCCCGATGTCCACGCCAAGCTCCTCGCACACCTCGTCGTCGTAGGGGGAGCGGCCCAATTTGTTTTCGAGCTTCGTGAAGACCCGCTGCAGGTCGCGCGACTTCTGCCTCACGGAGCGCGGCACCCAATCCAAGGCGCGCAGCTCGTCTAAAATCGCCCCGCGTATCTTGTGGCCCGCGTAGGTCTCGAACTTGAACCCGCGCTCCGGCTCAAAGGTGTCCACCGCCTTGATTAACCCGAGGATGCCGGCGCTGTAGAGGTCGTCGCGGTCTACCGAGGGCGGGAGGTTTACGGCAAGCCGCTGAGTGGTGTATTTTACCAAGTGGGAATACTCCACAAGCAGCTTGTCCTTGGCCACCTTGGATCCCGTCTCCTTGAAATCACGCCACAAGCTCTCCAATACCAACATCAGCGCTCCCGATCGATTCTTTTTATACTAATACTAATATAATTATTAGAAAATCAAAGTCAAAATCTTTAACGTCTTTAAAACATTAAAGTCAAAATCTTTTAAATCTTTTTCAGACGAAGCCTACGGCTTCATAACGTGTGGCGGCTAAAGCCGCCACACAAAGTCAAAGTCAACGTCAAAATCAAAACACCGGTACCCCGCTGCTTTTGACCCACCGCGCCCCAAAGGGGCGCTTGTTTTCAAACAGTGCCCCCCCGCCTCCTTTGGTGGGGGGGCAAAGATTTTAAAGATTAAGACGGATCTTTCTTCACCTTCGCCGTTTTATTTTTAACAATCGTGTCGTTCCTCGGGTCTATCTGGATAACGTTGCCGTCCATGTCGTAATTTAGGCGCTGCTGGTATAGATAGATGCGCTGCAATATGCCGCCGTCCACCAAGTGGTTTTGGTCTACCGGCACGTCGGTCACCAAGCCTTTTAGGAAGATGTTGCCTATGATAAGGCCGGCTACCCAAAAGAGCAGCCCGGCGCCTAAACCCTTTATCATCGCTATGGCGATTACTTTCGTATCGAAGTAATTCTCAAAGTCGTAGCTCAATAAAAACATCACCACGAACGCGCAAAAGCCAAGGAAAAACGCCGAGCGCTTCGTCCATAGCACCATCGCCGAGGCCTTGTTTACGTGCTCCTCGCCGTCGTCTAACTCATCGTCTCCGCCGTAACCGCTCATGACGCGCCTCCGAATAATTTGCCGAAGAACCCTTTGCCCGCCGGCTCCGCTATGCTGTACCCGCTAAGCTTTCTGGCCAATACCGCCACCGACTTGTAAAACACGCCGCCCGCGCCTTTGGCCAAATGCCTCTGCCTGCGGCCAAGGCGCAGCACCTCGCGGTCATTAAGTAAAATAGCATATAGCTCGACTGGTTTTTTCAAAAAATTTACAACGACCTTGTTTAGCCGCTCAAACGCGTCGCGCCCCTCCTCCACGCTCGACGTCATGTTGACCGCGACCGCCACGTTCGCGTTCCCCTTCTCGTAGAGCACCTTCACCAAGGCGTAGGCGTCGGCAAGCGACGAGGGGTCGGGGGTCATCACGAGCAGCACCAAGTCGGCGTAGCGCGCGAAGCCCGTCACCGTGGAGCCTATCCCGGCGCCGGTGTCCATTATCAGGTAGTCGTAGCCCTCCTCTAACCCCGTAAACGCGGCGCGGAGCTTCTCGAGCCTTCCGGCGTCTATGTTCGACAGCTGCTCAAGCCCCGAAGCGCCCGGCGCCAAGAAGACCCCCGGCGCGGCCTCCACCAAAATGTCGTTTATCCCGCACTCCCCGGCGACGACGTGCGATATGTTGAAGCGCGGCGCGATGCCGAGGAGTATGTGGATGTTCGCGAGGCCGAGGTCGGCGTCCATGAGCAGAACCTTCTTTTGCAAATTGGCCAAACTCTCCGCCAAAACCAAGGCGACCGTGGTCTTCCCCACCCCGCCCTTGCCGCTGGCCACGGCGATGCTGACGCACCGTCCGCCGGGCGCGCGCTTCAGCTGGGGCAGCGACGGCTCCACATACGTAGACTTGGCAAGCTCCCGCAATTTTTGCGCTTGATCGTTCACAGGGCCCGCCCCTCCATCAGCCTCTTAACAAATTTTCCCGCCTGCGCAAGCTCTATGTCGTCCGGCACGCTCTGCCCCATCGTAAAGTACGACACCGGTATCCCGAGGTCGCTCACGATGTTGAAAATATTCCCGAGCTTTGTGGTCTCGTCTAACTTCGTAAAGAGCAGCCTGTTCACCTTTATGTTGCGGTAGCGCTGAACCATATCGAGCAAGTCGGAGTCCTTGGTGGTGGCGCTCAAAACCAAGTGCGTCTCGTCAGGCCGCAAAACGTCAACTAAAAGCCTAAGCTCTTCCATGTGCTCCTTGTCGCGCTGGCTCCTTCCTGCGTTGTCAACAAAGACAACATCGCTCCCCTCGCAAGCGGCAAGCGCAGCCGGCATCTCGTCCGGCGAAAAAACTATCTGCAACCCCACGTTGACAATATCCGCAAAGGCGCGTATCTGCTCGATGGCCGCTATTCTGTAGGTGTCGGCGGTGATAATCGATATCTTCTTGCTCTTGTTTATGCAGCAGTAAGCGGCAAGCTTCGCAAGCGTCGTGGTCTTGCCCGAACCCGTGGGCCCCACAAACGCGACGATAAGCGGCCCGTCCTTCTTCAGCTTTAGCGGGCCCGACACCGGAAACTGCTCGCTCAGCGCCGCGCTGAGCTTCTCCTCAAGCTCCGCGTCGGTTATCTGCGCCACGCCGCGTATCGAGTTTACGAGCTTCTTCGCTATGGCCGGCTTGACCTCCGAATCCGTCAGCCGCTTGACAAACGCGTCCCACCCGCTGTCGTCGGCGGAGGTGGCGTCCTTAGGCGCGCCGGAGGCCGCGCTGTTGACAATCGCCTTGACAAGGTCTTTTAGCTCACGCACGTCCGCCTTGAGCTCCGCTATCTCGTCAGGCGTGCGCTTGCTTGCCGGGAAGCGCTGGGGTATGTCGCCAAGCGGCTGCCGCTCCGGGCCGTCTACGCCCGGCGGCGCGTAGGGCGTCTGGCGGGGCGGGAAGTACGGGCGGACGGTCGGCGCCGCCGGTTCCGGCATGGCGGGGGCGGGGGCGGATGAAGCGGCGAGCGGTTCGGGCGACGCGGCGCGGGGGCGGCCGTAAAGGCCGAGATCGACGCTGTTCTTCGCGCTTGACATATGCAACGGCTCGAACTCCGGCGACTTCTTCGCGGGGGCGTCGTCGTCGATGGCGGCGGTTACCTCGATCTCGTCGGGGCCGGCTAAACCGAACATCTTCTTCTGCAGCTTGGAGGTCTTGAGGATGATAGCCTCGTCCCCAAGCTCCTCCTTGATCTGCAAGAGAGCCTCGCGCATGCTTTTGGCGATGTACTTTTTGATTCGCATTGTACTCATTGTCCTTAGGTGAAAATCAAAGTCTTTTAAATCTTTTTCAGACGAAGCCTAAAAAGTCAATTTATTAAAATCAAAATCTTTTTCAGACGAAGCCTACGGCTTCATATGGTGTGGCGGCTAAAGCCGCCACACAAAGTCAACGTCAACGTCAACATCAACGTCAACGTCAACGTCAACATCAAAACACCTAACCCTCCGTAGTCACCATCCCCAAAGACCTAATTTCTATGCCCGGCACAATTTCATTGTACGACAGGACTACTAATTCCCCAAAATTCGCCTCGGTCAACCGCTTTAATTGCGGGCGCACTGTCGGCGAGCATATCATTATCGGGTACTCTCCGGCTAATTTCGCCGCTTCTATCTGCGTGCCTGCCGCCTCTATGATGCGGTTGGCCTCGGCGGGGGACAGGGAGAAGCGGAACGCGCCCTCCACCTCTTGTATCGAACCCTCTAACTTGGCCTCTAAGTTCGGGTCGAGCGTTATCACCGGAATCACGCCGTCGTCGTTTTTGTAGACCTCGCATATCTGCGGCGATAGGGCGTTTCTCACGTACTCGGTTTGGACGTCGCTGTTCTTGCTGCGGGGGGCTACGCCGGCGAGCGTCTCTAATATCAACATTAAATCCCTTATCGATATGCGCTCCCTCAAAAGGTTTTGCAGCACCTTGTGGACGTCGCCTAAGCTCATCAGGCCCGGTATCAGCTCGTCTATCACGGCGCTGCCCTGCTCTTTTAGGTTGTCTACCAGCGACTTCACGTTTTGGCGCGTGAGGATCTCGTGCGCGTGCTTCTTTATCGTCTCCGTTAGGTGCGTGGCGATGACCGCAGGCAGCTCCACCACCGTGTAACCGGCGACCTCGGCGTCGCTCTTCTGGCTCTCGGTGATCCATATCGCGGGCAGGTTGAACGCGGGCTCCACGGTCGGAACGCCGCGGATTTTGCGCGTCGCGGTGCCCGGATCCATCGCGAGGTACGCGCCGCTCATCAGCTCGCCCTTGCCTACCACCACTGTGCGTATCTTTATCTTGTACTCGTTCGGCGTTAGCTGTATGTTGTCCCTTATGCGTATCGGCGGGATGATGATGCCGAGCTCCGTCGCGAGCTGCCGGCGTATCATCGTAATCCTGTCTAATAAGTCGCCGCCCTGCTTCACGTCCACTATGGGGATGAGGCCGTACCCAATCTCAAGCTCCATCGGGTCGACGTGCAGGTAGTCCTCTATCCGCTCCTCTTTCGGCTTGCCGGCGTCGGCCCCCCCCTGCTGCTTGGCGGCCTCCGCCTGCTCCGCTTCGGCGGCGGCCTTCCTCGCGTTCAGCATCCTAAAGTAGGCGAGCGAAAAGCACACTACCGCAAGGCCGATGAACGGCGCCTTGGGGAACCCGGGCATGAGCGCGAAGAAGAGCATAAGCGATCCGGCGAGCCACAGCACCTTGTGGTTCGACAAGAGCTGCCCCGTTATCTCCGCGCCGAGGTTGTCCTCCGAAGCCGCGCGGCTGGCGATCATGCCCGCGCCCACGGAAATCATGAGCGCCGGGAGCTGCGAGACAAGCCCGTCGCCGATGGTCAGCTGCGTGTAGGTGGTGAGCGCGGTGCTCCAGTCCATGCTCATCTGCGCCACGCCGATGACGAACCCGCCGATGATGTCGATGAATATGACGATGATCCCCAGTATCGCGTCGCCGCGCACGAACTTGGAGGCGCCGTCCATCGCCCCGTAGAAGTCGGACTCCCGCTGCACCTTGGAGCGCCGCGAACGCGCCTGCTCCTCGTTTATCAGCCCCGCGTTGAGGTCGGCGTCTATCGCCATCTGCTTGCCCGGCATGGCGTCGAGCGTGAAACGCGCCGCGACCTCGGCGATGCGCCCCGCGCCCTTGGTGATCACTATGAACTGCACCAAAACGAGTATCAAAAATACAATGACCCCCACCACCAAGTTGCCGCTCGTAACGAAGCTCCCGAAAACCTCGATGACCCGCCCCGCGTCGGCCTGGGAGAGGATGAGCCGCGTGGAGGCCACGCTGAGCGATATCCGAAAGAGCGTGACCGTGAGAAGCAGCGACGGGAAGACAGAAAAATCAAGCGCCTCCTTGTTGTACATCGACACAAGCAGTATGACAAGCGCGATGCAAAGGTTGAGCGCCAAAAGCACGTCCATGAGGAACGTGGGCAGCGGGACGACAAGGACGACGACAACGCACACCACGCCAATAATGACAAACAGGCTGCTCTGCTTGCCGAGGCTCTGCAAAAACGGAGAGTTTAGCACGCCGACCAGTCCGCCGGCGGGCGCGGTGCCCTTGTTGGTGTTCATGTTCCCCTTGCCGATAACCGCCTGCCGTGACAGTTACCCATATTAAATATATAATATAGTATAATGCATATCAAAATTTTATTGCGCAACGGGGGAGCCTGAGGCCGTAGGCCGAAGGCTT
>JAIRUL010000130.1 GCA_031254445.1 Chitinispirillales bacterium | reverse complement strand
CCAAGGCTCCCTCTCTATCTCGCGGCACGGCTCGGCGACCCCCGGCGTGTAAGCGAGCGACAAATCCGCCTGCGTCCTGCAAGGCTTGGTAGGAACGACCGCGACTTTCCCCGGCCGCCCCGTTTCATGGTACGATAACGCTTCCTGCCGAGTGGGCATCGGTACAGCCCTTTTTTGTTGCGTTGTTTGAAATGGATTGGTATTAGGGATAATATACATTATGGCGGGGCGCACGGAGACATGATTAAAGCCAAAAGATTTAAATGGCTTTGAATTTGATTTTAAAAATGTCCTTCAAAACCCATACTCCCCCGGATTATCATGAATTATTATAAGCGCTATCACCTGCGGTATGTACTCGTTCGTTTCTTCCGCGAGCCAGCCCATTCTGTATAGGTGCCAGAAGTCCCTGTCTCTCACGGGGTCGTCTATTTTTTTCAGCGCGTTTATGACGCGCTGCTCGCCGGCGTTGTAGGCGGCCATGCAGAGCATTACGGAGCTGCGCGAGCCGAAGATCGCGATTAGGTCTTTGAAGTAGGCGGCGGCGGCGCGGGTCGCTTTCTCCGGGTCGGTGCGCTCGTCCACGCCGCCGCCGACGCGAAGGCCGTAGCGGCGCGCGGTGTGCGGCATGAACTGCCACATCCCGACCGCGCCGGCGTGCGAAACAGCTTCCGTGTTGAAGCCGCTCTCAAGCATGGAGACGTAGGCGAGCTCAAGCGGGATGTTCTTCTCGGCGAAGATCGAGCGGATCATAGGGAAGTAGCGCCCCCCGCGCTCTATCCAAAGCGCCACGGTGCGGCGCATAGCGCCCTGGTAGCGGTTTAGGTAGTGTTCGACGCGCTCGGCCATCTCGGGCGGGACACGGTAGGCTTCCTCGCCGAAACGCATTAGAACCGAGTTTATCTTTTCGGCGGTGGCGAAAGCGGCAGGGGTTTGGTATGATATGCTTGGGTCTGCGTTGATGCTTGTGTCGATGTTGCCGTTGTTGAGTTCTGGCATTGACGGGGTTATGGTTGGCTGGGGTGAAAAGAAGTCCTTTTTTGCCGGAGCGGGTTGCTTGCCGGCGGGGTAAAAGAGTACGGGTATCAGAGCCAATGTTACGGCGGTCAACGCCGTAAGAACGGCTATAGCGATGATGGCCGCGGCGGAGCGGCAGGACGGCGCGCGCTTGCCGGTGGCCGGCAGCGGTTTACGGTTGACGTTTGTATTTGTATCGTCAAATGGGTTCTCCGTGATATCCGCGTCAATACAGTTGGCGTCGTTGATGCTGCTAATATTGTTGATAGTATTGATATTGTTGATGCCATTGGCGCCGTTGATGCCGCTAATCCCGCCGTCCCCGCCGTCAGCCCCCACCCGAAACCTCGGCCCGCTCTTCCCGAAACCCACTTCGTCCCCCGCCTCCAATACGCACTCCTGCACCTGCCGCCCGTTCACGAATGTTCCGTTTGTGCTCTGCAGGTCTTGCAGGAGCATCCTCTGCGGGTCGGCGTAGATTACCGCGTGGTACCCGGAGACGCACCTGTCGGTTGCGGAGAGCACGACGGTATTCTGCGGGTTGCGCCCAATGCTTACCGCGCCGCCGCGAAGCGGGAGGCGGGCGGAGTGCTTTGCGTCTAAGCGCTCAAGAAAAAATTCCATGATACGGCAATCCCTCCTTACAGGTATTGGTTTTTGGCCGGATTGATACTATAAGAGAGGGAGATTGAATATAATATTTTACGGCGGCGATATCAATGTCAAATGCCAAATATTATATTTATCATGCCGGGCAGTATATCCGCCCGCCCGCCACCCATTTCAAAGGACGCGGCAGGAGATGTACGACATAACGACCGAATCCCACTTCAGCGCCGCGCATTGCCTGCGCAACTACAACGGCCCCTGCGAGAATCTGCATGGGCACAACTGGTTAGTTCGGGCGACTGTGAAGTGCGACGCCCTTGACAAGAGCGGGCTCGGGCTCGATTTCAAGGTGCTCAAGCGGCGCCTAAACGATATCCTCGACGGCTACGACCACAAGAACCTAAACGACGCATTCGACGCTATGGGCGAGAGCCCGTCGTCGGAGTGCATAGCGCGGCACATTTACCGCCGCCTGTCCGAGTCGCTGGCGGATACCAAGGGCGTAAGGGTAGCGCGGGTAGAGGTGCAAGAGACGCCGGGGAATAGCGCGGCGTACTACGAGCATTAATATGCTGACCGTCTGCGAAATTTTCTTTTCCCTTCAAGGCGAGTCCACCCAGTCCGGGCGGCTTTGCGCTTTTGTGAGGCTTCGCGGCTGCAACTTGCGGTGCGTTTGGTGCGACACCGCGTATGCGTATACGGAGCCGGGCAAGGCTATGAGCGTTGACGGCGTCGTCGCGGCGCTTGAAAAGTTTTTTTCCGGCGGCGCAAGCGGCGCGCCGCGCCTTGTCGAGATTACCGGCGGCGAGCCGCTTTTGCAGCCTGAGGTACCCGCGCTCTGCGAGCGGCTTTTGGGCGCGGGGTACGAGGTGATGGTAGAGACGAACGGCAGCTTAGACATAAGCGTATTGCCCGAGGGCGTCCGCCGCATTGTTGATGTGAAGTGCCCGGGCAGCGGGTCGGGCGGGAGTTTTTTTATTGATAATTTGAGGCACATCTGCGCCGGCGACGAGGTGAAGTTCGTTTTGGCGTCGATAGGCGACGCGGCGTGGGCTGACGGTTTTTGCCGCATGCATAGGCTCGCGGAGCGCTGCGCGGTGATTTTTTCCCCGGTGCCGGCGTCTTTGCCGTATAGCGCGCTGGCGGAGTGGATGGCGGAGAACCGCACATTCGGCGCGAGGCTTGGGGTGCAGCTGCACAAGGTGATTTGGGGCGATAGGCGCTCGGTGTAGAATCCCGCGCTAATTATACATAATAGCTTGCGCGTTAAATTATTTTATTTATTTACGAATTAATGAACCGGAGGACGTGGGTTTGAGAAACATCATACAAAAGGTAGCGCTATTTTCGGCGGTTTGCGCCGCCTCCGCCTCCGCGATTGAGAACATTTCCAACTACAGCGCGCCTATTACCGTCAGCGCGTTTTTACAGTGGGGCGACACGCTATACGCGGCGTCGAGCGGCGGGTTTATTGCGCACGACCTTAAGAACGGGGTGCAGAATTTTGCCGGGAACGGGCGCGTCTTTCCCGACCTCTACCTTACCTCGCTGTGCCGTGACAACGACGGGAACATTTGGATCGGGTCGCGCAAGGGGTATCTGTACAAGCGCACGCCGCGGGGGCAGTACACCTCATATTCTACCTATAAGCTATCGGGTTGGGGCATTACCGCCCTATATTACTATGACGGCATGGTTGTGGTGGGTTCCGACAAAGGCGTTAGCCTCTTCGACCCGGTAAAGGGCGTCGCCGTGCGCAACGCGACCGGCATAGCGCGCTTCGCCAACCCGCGCGTCAACGCCATTGAGGCGAGCGGCGACACGCTATTTTTGGGGTGCGCCGAGGGCGTCGCTTTCTTAGATAGCCTATACGACGCGCCGCTCGCGCAGCGTAACTTTTATTTCCCGGGCATTTGGAAGACGAAAGGCCTAGGGCCGGCCGTCTCCTTTGTTGACACTTACGACAGCATAGCGGCTTTCTCTAAACCGGCGGCCTATTTTCGCGGATACCTATTTACTGCCGACAGCGGCGGATGGCTCACAAGCGGCGGCGCGCGCTACGCGCGCGCTACGGCTTACGGAAACATCACCACGCTTTACAACGAGGGCGAGCGCCTTTGGATCGGTACCGACGAGACGTTTTATTACTCATGGGACGGCCAAGAGCTGCCAAAGCAGCACGCTGTGCCCGGCTACACGCTCAGGAAAGCGTCGCGCGTGCTCGCCGCGCCAAACGGCGACGTGTGGGTTCTGCCCATAGTAACCTATCCGAACATATCGTGGTACCATGGCATCTATAGGTTCGATGGCGCCGGCTGGCAGCTCTACAACGAACAAATGGTCGGGTACAGCTTCGGTTATATCGGCGACGCCGCCGCGCTTGGGGCTGCGTTTTGGAAAGACAGCTCCCTCTGGGTCGGGACGTCGGGGGGAAATGTTAAGCACATCGATCCGGCAAGAGGCGCAATCGGGCAGCTCATATCGGGCAATAGGGACTTTGCCGGCTTCTCTTACATTGCCAATGGCTGGGGCAATAACACTTGGGGCAGAACCGACGCAATCGCCGCCGATTCGTCAGGATACCTTTGGATATCCGTATACGACAGCGATTTTGGCAGCCTCATCTGCTACGATCCGCGCGATAACCCTATCTCGTGGGAGAAAGACCCCGCGAAAGCTCACTTTAGGCGCTTCTTTACGGAACCGCCGCTCAAGACCACAAACGTCGAACACTTGGCGGTGGACGCGCGGGGCAGAATTTTTGCCTACGATGCTTCCCAAAACCGCGTCGTGGCCTTCAGCCACAACGGAAGCCCATTGACAGACGGCATAAAGATCGATACCGTCTATGAGACTGTAGGCATGTTGCATGCAATGGAGGTTGGCGCGGACGGCGCGGTCTACATCGCCGATGGGGGCGGCATAAAGAAGATTCCTGTTAGCGGCCTTGCGGTGGAAACTGTAGACAACGCTATTGCAGGCGTCTCGTCTATGGCAGTGGGGGAGGGCATATTGTGGGTCGGCACCTTGACAAGCGGCATACTGCGTTGCGACTTAACCAAAAACGAAAGGCGTTGGATAGGCGAGTCCGATGGGCTCCCTTCAAACAACGTAACCTCCATTGCCTTAGACAGAAAAAATGGCCGCCTATGGGCGGTAACGGAAGATGGCGTCTCGATGCTCTATATCGGCCGCGAGGGCAAGAGCGCCCCTAAGCCCAATCTGCGTGTAATCCCCAACGTCTTCTCCGTGAGCGGAAGCGCGCGGGGGGCCTCTCAAATAACGTTTGCCGGATTAGAGCCCAAATCAAGCGTTTCCGTGTACACGCTAAACGGCGCGCTGGCTGGAAAGGCGGAAGCGCAGTACTACTCCGATAACGAATGGCGGGCGGCGTGGGCGCCGAAGAAAAGCCTCGCGCCGGGGACGTATTTCGCTGTTGTCAAGCCAGGGGGGAAAAAGGCGAAGATTATACTCAAACCGTAAAGAAAAGAGTTAGGCTTCCGCCTCTTGACCTTAAAATGAAAAAAATATGCATATTCTGCTCCCTATCCTCGTTCAATACCGGAATGCCGATAAGCACCTATAAATTAGCCGCCGGCCTTGCCGCAAAAGCTGGCGTAAGCGTTTGCGCTGTTTTGCCTAGCGAAGGCGAGTTGGCGGAGCGCCTAAGGGGCGCGGGCGTTGATGTGCATGTCGTCCCGTTTCAGCGCGTAAGAAGAAAAATTTCGCGGATACCGCGTACGCTGCTTACATGGATTACAGCCGGCCGCCGGCTATGCAAACTTATTCGCAATCGCGGCATTGATATAGTACACTTCTCAGACGTTATAGACGCGCCGTATTATTTTTGGGCGTGTGTCGCGGGTGCGAAAACCGTCGCGCACGTAAGGGTCTGCATCGGCAGCGCGGCGGTGAAGTATCTCTATAGGGTGTGGGCAAATATCTTTTGTTCGAGGGTTATCACCGTGTCAATGTTTGTAAAGCGTTATTACGGCTTCGGCAATAGGGCGTTGGTTGTGTACAACCCTGGGCCAGATAGGGAAATTTTTGATCCAAAGCGCTACGGGCGGGCATCTGGCGCGTTTGTTGATAGCGGAGTTGACGCGGGTGTTGCCGCCGGTATCAACACGGATGTCGACCCTGCTATTGATACCGCTAAGGGTAGGATGGCTGCGAGCATTCCAACCGTCATAGCGGTCTCCTCTTTCCGCCGCGAAAAAGGGCTTCACAATTTCATAGAAATAGCCGCGAGGATAAGGGAGCGTTTTAGCGGCGATCTCAATTTTGTTATCGTAGGCG
>JAIRUL010000071.1 GCA_031254445.1 Chitinispirillales bacterium | reverse complement strand
ACGATCTTGCCGCCGAGCGCCTGCAAGTACTCAATTTCCTTTTTGACAATCGCCTTGGGCAGGCGGAACTCAGGGATGCCGTAGACGAGCACGCCGCCAGCCTCGTGCAGCGCCTCGAAGACCGTCACGTCAAACCCCTCTTTCACAAGCTCGCCCGCGCAGGTTAGCCCCGCCGGCCCTGAGCCTATCACGGCTACAGCCTTGCCGTTAGGCGGTTTCTTCTCCGGCAGCTCAACTGTGCCCGCTTCCCGCTCCGTGTCGGCGGCGAACCGCTCGAGGCTCCCTATCGCCACCGGGTCGCCCTTTTTGCCGAGGATGCAGAGTTTTTCGCACTGCTCCTCCTGCGGGCAGACGCGCCCGCATATCGCCGGCAGCGCGTTAGTCTCCTTGATCTTCTTCGCCGCCGCCGCGAAATCCCCCTCCGCGACCAACCCGATAAACTCAGGGATCTTTACGTTGACAGGGCACCCGCCCACGCACTGCGGTTTTTTGCACCTAAGGCAGCGCGCCGCTTCGGCTTTCGCTTCGTCGCCCGTATAGCCGCAGGGCACCTCTAGGAAATTGCGCCCGCGGGCGGCGGGGTCTTGCTCTTTCATCCGAACTTTTGCCGCAGCCATCACGCGATCTCCAGATTGCATTTGTGGTACCCCTCGCGCGATTGCGCCTCGAAAGGCTTATAGCTGCCAAGCCGCGCAACCATCTCGTCCCAAGCGATGAGCGACGCGTCGAACTCCGGCCCGTCCACGCAGGCGAACTTCGTCTCCGCGCCGACGGTAACGCGGCACCCGCCGCACATACCCGTCCCGTCAATCATTATGGGGTTAAGCGACGCGTAGGTCTTTATCCCCGCCCCGACCGTCAAAGCGCAGGTGGCTTTCATCATCATGACGGGCCCAATCACAAACGCGGCGCCAAACCTCTCCCCGGCGCCAATCAGCCCATTGAAAACATCCGAAACGAACCCCTTTGCCCCGTAAGACCCGTCGTCCGTGGCGATAAGAAGCCGGCTGCTCGACGCCTTGATATCATCCTCCAAAATAACCAGCTCTTTCGTCCGCGCCCCCACAATCGACGTCACGTCGTTCCCGGCCTCGTGCAGCGCGCGGATGATAGGATAAAGGGGCGCGGCCCCGACCCCCCCGCCGATGCAGAGCGCCCGCCCGAAATTCTCAATGCGCGTCGGCCTGCCAAGCGGCCCGGCAAGGTCTAGCACCTCGTCCCCCTCGCCAAGGGCGCGCAGCTGCATGGTAGTCCGCCCCACCGCCTGAAAAATAATGTCGATCCACCCCTCGCCCGCGTTAGCGTCCGCGATAGTGAGCGGGATGCGCTCGCTGTCCTCGGCCGGGCGGAGCATGACGAACTGCCCCGCCCGGCGCTTCTTGGCGATGCGCGGCGCATACAGCCTAAAGCGCCAAACCGCGTCGGACAACTGCTCTTTTTTGAGTATCTCCGCCATGTAGCCTACAGCTTCGCCTCCCTGCGGATCTTATCAACCATGTCTAACGCCTCCCACGTGAACTCCGGGAGTTCGCGGCCGAAGTGGCCTTGCCTCGCCGTCTCGCGGTAGATGGGGCGCTTCAGGTCTAAGCGCTTGATTATGCCGGCGGGGGTTAGGTCGAAGAGCTTGTTTATGACCCGCACGATTTCGTCGTCGGCTATCTTGCCCGTCCCGGCGGTGTCCACGTGGATCGAGATCGGCTCCGCTACGCCTATCGCGTAAGAGAGCTGGATCAGGCAGTGCGAGGCTACGCCCGCCGCCACTAAGTTCTTCGCCACCCAGCGCGCCGCGTAGGCCGCGCCGCGGTCGACTTTTGAAGGATCCTTGCCGGAGAACGCGCCGCCGCCGTGCGCGCCGTAGCCGCCGTAGGTGTCTACTATAATCTTGCGCCCCGTGACCCCCGTGTCCCCGTGCGGGCCGCCGATGACGAAACGCCCCGTCGGGTTGATGTGGTAGACGGTTTTAGGGTCTAAATACTTATACGGGATCACTTTCGCGATGATCTTGTTTATCATGTCTTTCCGAATGGTCGCGTACTTGGCCTCGGGGTCGTGCTGCGTCGAGAGGACGATGGCGTCTATGCGCCACGGCTTCTTCCCCTCGTACTCGACGGTCACCTGCGCCTTGGCGTCGGGGCGCAGGTACGGAATCCGCCCCTTCTCCCGCTGGATAGTCAGCTCCTCGAGCAACCGGTGCGCGTAGTGGATGGCGAGCGGCATGTACGTCCTTGTCTCGTTGCAGGCGTAACCGAACATGATCCCCTGGTCGCCAGCGCCCTGCTCCTTGTGCAGCCCCTGCCCCCTGTTCACACCCTGCGCGATGTCCGGCGACTGCTGGTGCACCGAGATCATGACCCCGCAGCTCTCGGCGTCGAACCCGAGCCCTGGCTTATTGTAGCCTATTTCGGCTATGGTCGACCGCACAACATCCTGATAGTCGATGACGGCCTTGCTCGTTATCTCTCCCGCCACGACCACAAGCCCCGTGGTCACAAGCGTCTCGCAAGCCACCCGCGAGTTCGGATCCTGCTCCAGCAGGGCGTCGAGAATCGCGTCTGAAATTTGGTCGCAAACCTTGTCGGGGTGCCCCTGAGAGACGCTCTCCGATGTGAAAAATCTGCGCATTACTGGCTTTG
Source organism: Chitinispirillales bacterium (assembly GCA_031254445.1). Lineage (GTDB taxonomy): Bacteria > Fibrobacterota > Chitinivibrionia > Chitinivibrionales > Chitinispirillaceae > GUT77. The sequence goes on along the minus strand of JAIRUL010000071.1, from coordinate 7,459 downwards.
CTCGCATTGCTCCTCCTGAAAGATGTGGGTGTCGCCGTTACCGTGCCTGCCGTTAGGCACGCGGTTCGCGGTTTAATAGTATAGATAGAATAAAATAATTTATCGGCGGGGGGAATCAAAAGATAAAAGTCAAAATCTTTAAAGTCAAAGCCTTCAAAATTAAAACCTTTAAAATCTTTAAAGTCAAAATCAATTATGGGGGAATGGGGCGCGCTGCAACCCTGGGCGGGGCGTGGGGCGTTATGGCGGCGGTCGAAAGATTTTAAGCTTTTAATTTTATCAATATATTATATTAGTACATAATATTTTTTACCCTCAAACCGCGCAAAAAGAGCGTTCTATAATGGGAGAAGCATGAAATCAGGCAGCTCGGCAGGCCCAAAAGACTTAAACGCCCTAAGCGGCGTATTTTCCAAAATCACCTCCGTTGCCCTCCCCAAAGAGGTTTTCGTTGACGAGAAGACGAGCCGCAGCCCGGCGTTCGACGTGAAGTTCTGCGCGGACGGCTCAATCCCCTTTCCGCAGGTGATAATACGCGAGTTCGAACGGGAGCACATCTTTAGCGGCTCCGGGGTCGTTTCCGATGGGCCCGGGAGTTACGTAGCCTCGATTCCGGCGGGCAAGCTGCCGGCGGGGAGCTACAGGGTGCAGGTCGAAGGGTGCAAGAAAGCCGACTGGCGCAGCGCGGGGGGCGGGGATTGGGTCAAGGGGTTCGGGGAGGTCAAGGTCTCTTTTGCGTCCGCGGCTAAGAAATCGCGCGTTGCCGCTAAGTCCGATAAAAACATCAAGATATTCTTCGGCATACACAAACATATGCACCAGCCCTACTACCGCGCGGCGGACACGGGTTATTGGGACGGCGAGAAAGACGGGATTTTCGGGTCGCGCGGGGGGAACTACACGCAGTTTCTGAAGGACGCGGTCGACCAGTACGCGGGGGGGGGGTTGCCGCGCGGGGGGCTCTCCACAAGCTGGAGCGGGTCGCTCGTCGAGCAGCTCAACCGGTGCGCGGCGGAGGGGCTTTGCGGCGGCGTCTTCGGCTCGTGGAGCGGCGCGCTGCGCGAGGCTGCGCGGTACGAGACTTGCTCCGGGGCGAAGAGGATGGCGTTTTCGGACTTCGGCTTTTTTCACCCGCTGATGGCGCTGATACCCGGGCGCGACATCGTTATGCAGATAGAGATGCACCGCAAAATTATTAGGGACGTCTTCGGCGTGGAGACGTCGCGGACGCTCTTTCCGCCTGAGACCGCTTTTCATGTGAGGATGATCCCTTGGCTGAATAAGGCGGGGGTGAAGGCGGTTATCTACGATTCGGTTCACCGGTACAGGGCGTGCAAGGATTACCCCTACTTGGGCAAGGAGGAGGGGATGCTGCCCCCCAATCAGGCCGAGCAGGAAAACGAGGCCGCAGGCGGGTGGATGCGCCTCTCGAACATCTGGGCGCCTAGCCCCGTAAACCCCTCTATGCTGCGTCCCGAGTACATAAAGTACGAGGATGCGGACGGGGCGGTGCACAAGATTGTCGGCATCCCCGCCGAGCGCTACATAGGGAACGAGGACGCCCGCGGCGGCTACGGGGCGCTTCAATACGAACACGTTTTGGGGCAGCTTTACGAACACATCGCGCAGACGGGGTCGTTCGATCCGGCGCACCCGCCGTTCTTCCTCCTGCATTCCGACGGCGACAACCACGGCGGCGGCGCGGACTCGTACTACCGCCACAATACGGGCAGGCTCGTAGAGTGGCTTAAAAACGACGGGCGGTTTGAGCTTTGCACGGTCGACGATTATTTGAGGGATTTCCCGCCGGATGCAACGAAAGCGGTGCACGTCGAGCCGGGCTCTTGGGCCGGCGCGGACAACGGCGACCCGCAGTTCCGCAAGTGGTTCAGCATGTACGACCAGCCGTACTCGCCCGACCTAAACTCGTGGGCGGTGCTCACGGCGCTCCAGAACTGCATCTACACGGTGCAGGATGCGGGCGGCGGCGGCGGCGAGGTTGACCGCGCGGTGCGCTTGCTCCTAACGGCGGAGACGAGCTGCTACTGGTATTGGACGGGCCAAGAGCTTTGGGATAGGCAGGTGACGGACGCGGCCAACGCTGCCGTCGCGCTCATCCGCCCCGCGCTCAATAGGGTAGTGTCGGCAGGCAGCGACAAGACCGCGCCCGTGATCTTCCCGCCGTGGGTGACGCCGGAGAATCCGGGGGGCAAGGCGTGGGGCCAAGGGTGCTTGAAAGATGCGGAGAAGGAGGGGACCGTTCACACGTTTGTTTACGACGCCTCCGGATTGTCGTCTGTGACGCTCGTTGTGAGGATAAGCGGAAAAGAGGAGAGGATTCCAATGAAAGGCGGGGCGTACCCCTCGCGGACAGGCCCGGCGGTGACAGGCGAGTACTGCACGGCGAAACTGCCGCAGGGGGCGGGCGATGTGCGTTACTACATAGAGGCGATTGACGCAAAGGGAAATCGGGCGGTGTCGTCGCTGGAGAGGGTTTTTCTTAATTAACGGTATGATGGTGTTGACTGGCTTTTCATGAGATGGAGCTAGAATGAAAGCGCATACCGTTCATAATCGTAGATAGAGACGGCTTGCGTGGCGGGTTTTCAAAAAAAATATAGGAAAATAACCGTATGGAATTCGCAAAAAAAATCCTTTGCATTGGCGCCGGCTACGTCGGCGGCCCGACGATGGCGGTGATTGCGGCGAAGTGCCCGCAGTACAAGGTCACGGTGGTGGACATAAACAAGGCGCGCATAAACGCGTGGAACAGCGACGCGCTGCCCATATACGAGCCCGGCCTATTCGAGGTTGTCAAGCAGGCGCGCGGCAGAAATCTTTTTTTCTCTACGGACATAGACGCCGCGATAGACGAGGCCGATATAATCTTCGTCTCCGTCAACACGCCGACCAAGAGCTTCGGCGAGGGCGCGGGCAAGGCCGCAGACTTGCAGTACTGGGAGCTCACGGCGCGCAACATCGTTAAGGTGTCGCGGGTGGATAAAATCATCATAGAAAAAAGCACCCTGCCCGTGAGGACCGCCGAGGCGATGGGCAGGATCCTCAACGCGAACGAGAAAGGCATCCATTTTGAAGTTTTATCGAACCCAGAATTTTTGGCGGAGGGCACGGCGATAGAGGATTTGAACGACCCAGACCGCGTGCTCATCGGCTCGCAGCTCACGCCGGAGGGGGTAAAGGCGCGCTCTCAGGTCGTGGAGATATACGCCAATTGGGTGCCCAAGGAGAAAATCGTAACGAGCAACGTGTGGAGCGCCGAGCTCTCCAAGCTAGTCGCCAACGCCTTTTTGGCTCAGCGCATATCGTCAATCAACAGCATCTCCGCGCTCTGCGAAAAGACGGAGGCCGACGTGACCGAGGTCTCGCGGACGATAGGCATGGACAGCCGCATCGGCAAGCGTTTCCTCATGTCAAGCGTGGGCTTCGGCGGCTCGTGCTTCAAGAAGGACATCCTCAACTTGGTTTACATTTGCCAAAGTTACGGGCTAACGGAAGTCGCGGACTATTGGGAGAGCGTGGTGCGGATGAACGAGTACCAGAAACGCCGCTTCGTCCAAACCATGCTGAAGGCGATGTTCAACACGGTAGCCGGAAAGAGGATCGCCCTTTTGGGGTTCGCGTTCAAAGCCGACACGGGCGACACAAGGGAGTCCCCGGCGATAGAGATTGCGAAGCAGCTGCTGGAGGAGCAGGCGAGGGTGGTAATATCCGACCCCAAGGCGCTTGACAATGCGAAAATAGATTTGGCGCCGTATGTTGACAGCGATAGGATAGAATTCGTAGAAGACCCTTACGTTGCAGCCAAGGGTGCCCACGCGATAGCGGTAATGACAGAGTGGAATGCGTACAAAACGCTAGACTACAAAAAGATCTTTTCGTCAATGGAGCGCCCGGCGTTTGTGTTTGACGGGAGGAACATACTGAATCATAAAGAATTATTTGAAATTGGCTTCAACGTGTTCCCGTTGGGGCAGCCGACGCTGAAGCATTTTTGATTTACCGGTTTTTGCGCCAGCATAGGGCGCGGTTAGTTCTTTACACAGCGCACTGCGTACCCATTGCCTTTGGACTGTTCTTTCTCGCTCACAGAGCCGCCTAGGTAGTTCATGTGCCAATGGTGCGCGGCTTTCCTGCTCTCCGTCGCGCTCCACCAGCTGCCGTAGTAACCGATTCCGCTGAAGTCGCCGGGCTCGTTGCGAAAGCCGCCTGGCAATGCCGAAAACCCGTAATCGTCCGTACCGTCGCCCTGGCTAGATACAACCTGCCAGCCGCGTTCCGACTTAAGCTTCTTGCCCGCAACGGTTTTGCCCCCGGCCGTTTGAATCATGGCTTCCCACTCCGCGGTGTCCGGCAAATGCCACCCGCCCGGGCAAGCGGTTTTCGCCGCGTCCCAAGCATACAGCCTGCCGTATTGTTTGCAGTTGGATTCATTGTTCCCATTGCACCAAGAGCTGTCGGTTTTGTAGTTGAGATTTTCCGCCATCCACGTTTGATTCCCTATCTTTACGGCTCGGTATTTTTGCCCGTTCCTGCTATCGGTGAAAGAAGAGGCGCCGGCGGCCCATTGCGGCGTAGGGGCGGACGGCGGCGGAGCCGCCGTTTTGGAAGCGGCGTCATTAACGCATCGAACCGAAAACCCATAACGCTTGTTATCGTAGCCCTCGAAGGCGTAGGCGTTTTCGTTGCCGATGTGCCGGCTGTACGCGTAATCTTTATCGTCTCCGGCGGTTTTGCTCCACCAATAGCCGTACCGGCCGAAATCGTAGGAGGAGTTTTGGTTGGGGAGGCGGCAGCCGCCCGGAAGAGCCGAAAATCCGAAAAGGTCGTTGCCGTTGCCGCTTTGCCTGGCTTCTTTCTTATCGAGCCAAACGTTCCAACCCGTTTTGGATTTAAGCTTGCCCCCCTCCGCGCTGCCCCCGGCGGCTTTAACTAGGGCCCTCCACTCTGCGGTATCCGGCAAATGCCACCCTTTCGGGCAGACCTTACGCGCCGCGTCGAAGCGGTACAGCCTGCCGTACTGTTCGCAGTTAGATTCATTGTTCGCAGGGCACCAAGAGCTGTCGGCCTTAAAGTTTAGATTCTCCGCCATCCACGTTTTATACCCTATCGCCACGGTACGGTACTTCCGGCCGTCCCGGGAGTCTGTGAAGCCGGCGCCGTCCCCGGCCGCAAGCGTAAACGCGGCGGCGGCTACAATTAGAAACAATGTTTTTTCGATGCCCATAGCTATCTCCTTTTTGACAATGTTAATCTTTAACGCAACGAACCGAAAGCCAAGCGTTGCTCATAGAGGATTGCCCCTCGGTCACTTTGTCGTTGTCGTAAAATATCCCCCTCCAAAACGCGGAACCGCCGCTCTCCGTGGCGCTCCACCAGTAGCCGTATTGGCCTACGCGGTCAAATTTGTTGTCCGGCGGGTATGCGGAGCCGAAGTAGCCGCTGCCGCCGGGAAGAGCCGAAAATCCGAGAGAATCTATGCAATTAACGCCCTTGCCCTTATAGTGCCAATCGCTGTCCGCTTTAAGCGTTATGCCCGCGTTGGCGTAAGCGTACACACGGTTTGATGTCTCAAGCGGCATTCTTGCCCCGCCGGAAGCGCTTATAAGGGCGTTCCACTCGTCCCTATCCGGCAAATGCCAACCTTTGGGGCATGACGCCTTCGCTGCGCCCCAGTTGTACAGCCTGCCGTATTTTTTGCAGTTAGCGTCATTGTTATCATAACACAAAGAGCTGTCGGCCTTAAAGTTTAGGTTTTCCGCCATCCACGTTTGAGAGCCTATCTTTATAGTGCGGTACTTTTGGCTGTTGCGGGTATCTGTGAAACTGCCGCTGTTAGAACCCCCCCTGTTGCCTTTGCCGTCGCCGCAATTATCCCCCGATATATCCGCGCTTACTGTAATCTTGCGCTCGCCGCTAGCGATAGTGAAACACTCTACCAACCCATGGCTTCTCTGAAAAATGGCGTAGCTTTCCGGTTCGGCTATCCCCGCCGATTTCCAGTCCGCCTCGGCTAAGCCGATATCGCCCTTGCATGCCGAGTTTTTGCGGAAGTTCGGCAGCGCATAGGTTTTTCCGCCGTTTCTCCGGGCACTGTCCAGCAAAGCGGTGTTTTTCTCTATGCACCTGCAAGCGTAAGCGTCGCCGCGGTGTTGCAGGGCGTCGGCGTAATCGGGCAGAATTTTGAGCGCGGCGGTGTAATCGGCGATAGCCAAATCGTACCTGCTCTTTGCCGCATGCGTAAAGCCGCGGTAGAACAGGGCTTCGTGGTCGTTCGGTTTAATCTTTAGCGCGGCGGTAAAGTCCGCTACGGCGCGGTCTTGATCGCCCTTGTAGGCGTACATCTTGCCGCGCGCGTACAGGGCTTCGCGGTAGTCCGGCTTAATCTTTAGCGCGGCGGTGAAGTCGGCGATGCCGCGGTCATAGTTTTCATCATATAGATAGTAGTTGGCCCAGCCGCGTTTGTATAGGGCCTCGTGGTAATCCGGCTTAATCTTCAGCGCGGCGGTATAGTCCGTGACGGCGTTGAGATATTTCTCATTGCCTGCGTACGCTTCGCCGCGGTAAAAGTAGCACTCAGCCGAGTTCTTGTCCGCGCTGAGCGCGAGGCCCAGCTCCGTAACCGCCTCGCCGTATTTTTTCTCTTTCAGCAGGTATTTGGCCTTGTCAAGGGAACTAAGCGTTTTTCCCGCCGAGTTGTCGTCTAACGGCTTCATGACATTCGCCTGCACCGCGTCGTCAGGCCTTATGCGCGCGTTGTACATGGTAAGGAGCTGCGAGCTCCGCACGTCTATCACCCGCAGCCGAAGTTGGCTGAACTCCGGGTAGCGCTTGAAAACCCCCGTTACCACCGCCTTGGCGCCGAGGTAGTGGCCGATGCCTACGGCGGAGGAGTCGCTCACCATGCCGTCCATCTGGAACTTGTGCTCCTGCGCCACCTTGTCAAGCGCCGCGCCACGCTCAAGCACGGTGAACGCGCCATTTGAGGCTAAGTGCGTGGACAGCTCGTCGATGAGGAACCCAGCCGCCTCGCTTGACGGCGCGTCAATCCCGGCGATGGCGATTTCGGTTTTGCCCTGGCCTTGCATCTTCGAACCGAACTCAGCCGCGGCGCCGGCGAGAGCCTCGTCTAGGCTCACGAGGGCGGAAGACGCCGCAGGCGGATTTGCCGGCGCGCCGCCGGACGCCGCAGGCGGGCTTTTTGAGCTTTTCGCGCAAGAGAGCAGTAGCGCGAAAATGCATAGTAGTATTGGTACAGTGCATTTTTTCATGTAATTTCCTCCGTTAATCTTTTAATCTTTTAATCTTTTAAAATCAAAGTCTTTAAATCTTTTTCAGACGAAGCCGAAGCCTAAAAATCTTTTAAATCTTTTTCAGACGAAGCCTACGGCTTCATAACGTGTGGCGCAGAGCCGCCACACAAAGTCAAAGTCAACATCAA
>JAIRUL010000068.1 GCA_031254445.1 Chitinispirillales bacterium | reverse complement strand
GGTTCCTGTGAGACAATCGGCGGTTTATCGGTAATCGGCGGCTGTGCGGTAGCAGGCGTCTGTTTGACGGCGACCGCCCGGCGGGTAGCGGGCTTATTCGCTTTGGCTGTCTTCACTATGGTTTGCGGTTCCTGCGCTGCCGTTTTGGGCTCGGGCAGTTCTGAGCCGGTTTCCACGCTAAACATAGAATTCACCACCTCGTCGCAAACCTGCTTGAGGTCGTCCGCCGATTGCAGCATACTATACGATTCGCCGATGAACGCGACTGCGGCAGTCTCCACGTTCACGATGCGCGCGGAGACTTGGAACGTGCCGAAAGCGGGGGTGATCGCCGCGATGCAGACATACGTGACGCCGAACATTTTGCCGAGTTCTCTAATTTGGCTGTCGTCCACCGCCCCGCTGCGCTGTTTCATCTGCTCTTTCTCCACCTCGGCGAGAAACATGTTCGAGCGCTCTACTGCCGTGTACCTCCCGCTCCTTACAAGCGATGCGAGCATACGCGTTCCGAGCGCGCTCTTCTCGTTGTTCGGCACGCCGCCGGTGACGTAGACGGCGATCCGCGGCAAGCCGGTAGCGGCGGAGCCGTCTTGGGCGGAAGCGGCCGCCGCGCCGAGGGCAAGGAGCATTACGATTGGGATGATTTTTTTCATTTCGGCTTCCTTTTATATGGGTTGAGGCGTTCGCTTTTTGGAGTTGACAAACCTGTTGATAACATAGAAATGCCCGGCAAAACCACGGGCGGAAAAGCGCCTATTGCGCCGCAAAAAAAACACACGGTTGGGCGCGCTTTTCGGGGCGATAAGCTGAATATTTTTTTCGCGAGGCAGCGCAAATTTTCGGGCTTGGGATAGCCTACAAAACCGGTTGGGGATTGATAAAAATGGGGGGGGGGGGGGTATGGTTAGCTAAAGCCTGTAAAATAATATTATTAATATTATTAATATATAAAAAGATCTTTTTTAGGTAGGAGAGATTTTGCAAAAAGGGCGCAAAAAAGGCAGGCACGTTTTCGCCCTGTTGCGCGAAAAATGCCGTAAATAATATACAAAATAGCGTAACGCTTGCAAACACGGCTACCATCGGAACGCCTATCCTTGCACTATGCAAAATACTGTACAAAACGTGTTTTTAAAAATTATATCTTGAAACCAGCGCTCAGCGCACAGCGGCGGAACGGCTTCGCCGATATTGCAGGGCGGTTTGTTGTTGCCCATTGCCGCATTGCTCATCATTGGGCGCTGTGCGCTGGCTATAATATATATCATAGCAATTTATAATGCAAGAAAATAATTTTTTATTTTTCGCCGCAAAAAGCGGGAGGCTTCTGCGGATTATGGCAGAAACATGCAATCCGGCGCGCTCCCGGCATATATATTTTATGGTGGGCTAATGGGCTTGATTTAAAGTCAACAACAACATCAAAGAAAATGTACGACAAACTCCTCGTCTTCTCCGTCCTCCTCTTCTCCGTCTTCGCCGTGCCCATAATCGCCGGCAGGACAAAGATTCCGGCTATTGTCTTTTATATCCTTTTCGGCGTGGCCTTCGAGCGGTTCGTCTTTAGGCTTGAGGCTACCAGGGAGTCGTTCTACGTCTTCTCCGAGGTTGGGAAGCTCTACCTTATGTTCATCGCGGGCGTTGAGATAGACACCTACCTCTTTCGGAAGAACGCGGCGAAGAGCGTGGTTTTCGGGGCGCTCTCTTTTGCCGTCCCGCAGGTTTTGGGGACGGTTGTAATAATCGGCGCTTTCGGCTACACGGCAAGCGCGGCGCTGCTCACGGCGAGCCTCTTCGCTTCGCACACGCTTTTATCGCTTGCCATCATAAATAAGTTCGGCCTTGGGAACTCGAAGCCGGTCTCGGTGGCCGTGGGGGCGACTATCATTACCGACGTCGCGGTGCTCGGGCTTTTGGCGGTGGTTGCCGACATCGCGCGCGGGCTGGACATCCCTGCCGCCCACTGGGTGATGCTCTTCGGCGGCTGGGTGCTCTTTATCTGCGCGATAATCTACTTTCTTCCAAAGATCGCCAAAAGGGTGTTCAAAGCTTTCTCCGAGGACGGCTACGCGCAGTTCCTCTTTGTCTTCGCCACCGCGTGCCTGCTCTCGTGGGCGGCGCACTTTCTGCGCCTCGAGTCCCTTATAGGCGCGTTCTTCTGCGGCCTTGCGCTAAGCAGGCTCATTCCGAATCAGAGCATACTTATGACGAAGATAAACTTCGTTGGGAACACCGTCTTCATCCCGTTCTTCTTCATCTCGGCGGGGATGCTCATAAACCCGGACTTTTTCGTTGATAGCGGCGAGGCGCTCATCTTGGCCGTCGTCCTTACCGCCTTGGCCATGGCCACGAAGACTGCCGCGAGTTTTATCTGCGGAAAAATGTTCAAGTTCTCTACCGACGCGATACTTATGACGGCGGGGATGACGATACAGCAGGCGGCGACGACCATCGTCTGCGCGGTCATCGGGTACGAGGTCGGCGTGATAAACGAGACGATATTCAACGCGGGGATGCTGCACATCCTTCTAACCTGCACGATAGGCGAGATAATCTCCGTGCACTACGCGGAAAAGTACGCGCGCAGCCTGCAAACGAAGGCCGGCGGCGCGGGGGCGGTCGAGAACAGCAAGACGCTCGTCTTCATCCCGAACGCCGCCTCCTGCTCGAACCTCTTAGACTTCGCTTGCTACTTTAGGCACTACGCGAAGAGGTACACCATCTCGCCGCTCGCGCACGCGGTTGACGGCAGGGAATCAGGCGCCGAGGCGGAGGCGGTGCTCGGCATATGCATGAACCACGCAAACGAGCTCGAGGAAGTCTACCGCCCCGAAATGCGCATAGCCGGCAGCGTGACGGACGGGCTCTTGCGCGCCGCCGCCGAGACCAGGGCGGGGATGGCCGTCTGCCCCATCGACCATCTCAACCAGGCGCTCGTAGACGATTGCCCCGCCCGCCTTGTCTTTACGAGAATCGTTCGGGGTTTCCCAGCGACAAAGCGCGTCGCGGCCGTCTTTATGCCAACGAGCGAAAACCGCTCCGACTTAGCCATGCTCATAGCCGAAATCAAGCACCTGTCAAGGCAGATAGGCGCGCAGCCCGTCTTCCACATCTCGGAAAACCAGCGCGGGAAAATCAGCGAGAAAATCGACAAGTACTTAAGGAGCGACGCGAAATACGCAATGGTTGTGAAAAGCCAGTGGAGCGCAATCAAGCGCGACCTGCCGAACCTCGTCGGGAAAGACGACGCCGTCATAATCGCGATGGGCACAAGGCAAAAGCTCTTCCGCCTGCCCTCGGCGGACAGATACCCGATCCAGTTAGCGCAGAGGCTAAAGCAAAACAACGTCATAGCCGCCTACCCGCCGCTCTCGCTGGTCGGCGCAAGCGACGGCGACGAGTCGGAGCTATTCCACGACGATTCGCCGGTAGCCGCCGCGGAAACGCTCGCGCTCGAAGCGATTGACAGGGGCGAACGCGATTTTAGGGACATCGTTATCTCCGTAGCGTACAAAATCGGCGCGCACGTAAGCGATCTCTACGATACCCTCCTCCCAAGCCTTGAACTCTACCCGGTAGAGCTAATCCCCGAAGCGGTGCTAGTCCACGCCCACACCGAAGCGGTAGACAGGCCGCGCGCCTTCGTGTGGCACCAGCGAGAAAAAATAGAGATCCAGCCGACAAACATCTCGCCGAACGTGCTTATCATAGTCCTGAACCCTTTGCATGGAGACCCGCAGACGCATTTAAAAACGCTGTCGAGGATCGCGGGGATGTTTATGACTCCGAGGGTTGAAGGGGTCATCGCGGAATGTAAAGACAGCGCGGAGCTAGTGGAGAGGCTGGAGGGGGTTAATGGATTGCAATCAAATTCAAAATCTTAAAGTCTTTTAAATCTTTAAGTCTTTAAGTCTTTTAAATCTTTTTCAGACGAAGCCTATAAAAGTCAAATCTTTAAAATCTTTTTCAGACGAAGCCTATAAAAGTCAAATCTTGAAAATCTTTTTCAGACGAAGCCTATAAAAGTCAAATCTTTAAAATCTTTTTCAGACGAAGCCTACGGCTTCATAACGTGTGGCGCAGAGCCGCCACACAAAGTCAAAGTCAACATCAA
>JAIRUL010000064.1 GCA_031254445.1 Chitinispirillales bacterium | reverse complement strand
TGTGGATGGTTTTGATGTTGATGTTGACTTTGACTTTGTGTGGCGGCTCTGCGCCACACGTTATGAAGCCGTAGGCTTCGTCTGAAAAAGATTTTAAAAAGAATTTGACTTTTTAGGCTTCGTCTGAAAAAGATTTAAAAGATTTTGAATTTAAAAGACTTAAAACATATATTCAGGAGACGGCTACAAGAATGCGCTGCCCATACTGTTCGCATGAGGAAGACAAGGTTGTAGATTCGCGCACCAGCAAGGAGGGGCGCGCCGTGCGCCGCCGCCGCGAGTGCCTCGACTGCGGGCGGAGGTTTACGACCTACGAGTACATCGAGAACATCTCTTTAACGATAATAAAGAGCGACCAGCGCCGCGAGCCGTACGAGCGCCAAAAGCTAATGCAGGGCATCACCGCCGCGTGCAAGAAGCGCCCTATTAGCGTCAAGAAGATAGAGAGCATCGTAGACAAAATCGAGACTTCGGTCGAAAAGTTGAGCAAAAGCGAGGTGCCAAGCGCGGAAATAGGCAAACTAGTAATGGCGGAGCTGTACGAGCTTGACGAGGTGGCATACGTGAGGTTCGCGTCGGTCTACAGGAAGTTTAAGGACGTTAGCGACTTTATCTCGGAGGTTCAGGGGATCGCCCCGAAAACAAACCCTTAGATGTACTCCGCAATAACGCTCGACAATTCCTCAAAAGCAAACGGTTTGTGCAGTATTCTCTTCATCCCTAGCCCCATCAGCTCTTCTACGCGGTGGTTTGTGAAGCCGGTGATGCCTATCGCTTTTATGGCGGGGTTGACCTCTTTCATTTTGACGAAAGCGTCTTTGCCGCCGAGGCGCGGCATTACCATGTCTAAGATTACTAAGTCTATGGACGCGCCGCCGGTGTTGCCGTATTTTTCTACGGCGTCGAGGCCGTCGTCCGCCGTGAAGACGCTGTAGCCGTCGCTGCGCAGAAAGGCGGAGATGCTGTCGCGGATGCCCTTGTCGTCGTCTACGAGGAGGATTGTGCCGCCGGTTTTCTTCTTCGCCGCGCCCGCCTCCCGCTTGGCCGCTTGGCCTTGGCATTCGTCGCCCTGGACGGCCGCGTGGGCGGGGAGCAGCATGACCACCGACGCCCCCTTGCCCTCCTCGCTCTCTACCTTGATGCTCCCGTTCATCGACTTGACGAGCCCGTGCACCGCCGCGAGCCCGAGGCCGGCGTGGCCCTGCGCCTTGGTCGTGAAGAACGGCTCGAAGAGCCGCGGCTTGACGTTGTCGCTTATGCCGGTTCCGGTGTCCAGCACCTCTATCCTGACGTAGCCGTACGGCGCGGCCTCCGCGCCCTCCGCGCCGGCGGGGACGTGCCGCGTGGAGAATGTGAGCGTCCCGCCCGTGGGCATGGCGTCTTTCGAGTTCAGCGCAAGGTTTAAAAGCGAACTCTGCAGCTGCACGGCGTCCGCGAAGACGGTGTGCTGCTCGGCGGCGAAGTCGGTCTTTATGACAATGCGCTTGTCTATGCTGTTCCCGAGCAGGTTAGCAATGGTGACGATGGCGTTGTGCACGTTTTGGGCGCTGGCCGTCACCGGCCTATAGCGCGCGAAAGTGAGCAGCTCCCTCACCATGTCCCCGGCGTTCTTGCAGATGCCGATTATTTCCTCGGCGAATTTCTTTATGTTCTCGTTATCCGCCCGCAGGCAGATAAGGTTGGCGAACCCCATGATGCCGGTCAGCTGGTTGTTGAAATTGTGCGAAATGCCCCCAGCAAGCTGGCCGATGATGTCTAGCTTCTGCCCTATATAGAGCTGAAGCTCCTCCGCGCTGCCGTGGCTGCCGCAGAATCCGGGGCCGTCTGGGTTCTTAGGATTTTTTTCCATTATAATAATATATATTGCGCCGTCATGGGGGTATGCGTTGATTTTGCATAATTTTTTTTGTATTTTTACAGGATGAGGTTTATCGTAGACAAACCGAGGCCCGCGGGCTTCAACATGGCCGCCGACATGTACCTGCTTAACCGGTGCGCGGACGGCGGGGGCGTCGCCGTCCGCTTCTACTCGTGGGCCCGCCCCACCGTGACCGTCGGCTACATGCAGCCCGCCGGCGACGAATTAGACTTAGAGGCGCTGCGCGCGGACGGGGCCGGCTGGATCAGGCGGGCCACCGGCGGGAGGGCCGTGCTCCACGGCGGCGACGCCACCTACTGCTGCGCCTTCCACAAAGGCGTAGAGGCGATGGGGAACGGGATAACGCAGACCTACAGGATCATCGCAAGCTGCCTGGCGGAGGGCCTCCGCAGGGCGTCGATAAAGTGCGAGGCGCACGGCGTTAGCGGCGGCGTGGAGGGCGTCGGGAGGGAGGTGAAACTGCCGTGCTTCCTCGCGCCCAATAGGGACGAGATAATGGTAGGCGGGAGGAAGCTAATCGGCTCGGCGCAAAAGAGGGGCGCGGCCGCGGTAATGCAACACGGTTCGATACCGATAAGCGGCGACTACCGGAAGATGCCGAGGTATTTGAACATCGGCGAATCGGAAAAAAGGAAACAAGAAGAGCTGTTGATGCAAAAGAGCTGCTGCGTTGAAGAGATTGTCAGCGGCGTTGATTTTGATAGGCTTGTGCAATGCCTTATAGAGGGGTTTTCGTCAACTTTGCCCTTTAAGAGCGAACTAATGCCGTGGAGCCAACAAGAGGAGGAGGAGATTTGGGGGATGGCGGGGAGCGAGGAATTTAAAACCTATACGTCACTTCCATCGCCGAGAAAAACACGGCGCTTTTGGGCGACGGCATCAAGGCGAAATCGAGCTTGTCGCCTGCAAGGCCCCGCAAACTTAGCTCTACCTCCGACAGCTCCGTGGCAAAGCGGCTTTGCGGGTATAGGTGGAGTTCGTCCTCCGCCTCGCTTTCGCTCTGCGGGGCGATGTGCGCGTAGCTTATCTTGGGGCAAAGCGAGATCATGCAGCGCAGCCCGCGAAAGAGGCCGATGTCCGCGATAACCGGCGCGGCGGCGCTCGCGTACAGCACGCGGCCGTCGCTTGCCAGCTTATCTATGTAATGCATATACTGGAAGCTGCCGGCGTCGGCGTTGATTTTCGAGGGGTACGCCGCGCCCGCCTCCGCTTTGAGGCCGGCAAACAGGGTGTGCTTCATGTAGCTTGCCGCGCGCCCCTCCGCGTAGCGCAGGCTAAGCGAGACTGTGTCGCGCTTTTCGTCGGCGTTGTTCATGGCGAACGTGTTCTGCACCCGCAAATCCAGCGACCTAAGCTTCGCGTCTAAGAGCCCGGCGGAGAAGGCGTCGGCGAAGAGGCGGCGGTTGTCGGAGCGGGTGTCCGTCGGGTTGTCCGCGTGCTTGTTGTAGGTGTGCAGCGCAAGCTTCAGGTGGCAGCCGTCGCTAATCTTTATCAGCGCGTTGATGTTCAGATAATAGTTTTTGTTGTCGAAGAGCCCGTCGAAGTCGTTGCCGTTGTACGCGTAGTAGTTGTCCACGCCGAAGGCCGCGGAGACGCCGCGGAAGGCCTCGTTTTGGTAGGGCGAGATCCAAAACGCGCCGCGCAGCGAGAACTCCCGTATGTCCCAGCTGACCGTTATGTCGTGGTAGTCGAAGACGCTAAACGACCTCCCCAAGTTGAAGTTCCCCAGCCACAGCCCCGCGCTGCCCGGGGAGGCGTCTATGTCCGCGTGGGCGTAGAGCGCGTTCCAGCCGTCGCCGCCGGAGCGCGCTATTTGGCCGGGGAGGAGCCCGACGGCGGCGCTGTTGCTCTCGGCGATCCACAGCCCCGGATAGCTTACCTTTACGCTCGGCAAGCTCTTGTAGGCCTCTGGGAAGAGGACGCCGCGGAAGTGGCGGTCATGGATGCCGTATAGGCCGGAGTCGTGCGGCTCGAAGAAGTAGCCTGGCTGCGGCGAAACGGGGCCCATTAGCCCGCACGCTATTAGGATTGCGCAGGCGCGCGCCGGTATGCGTGGCATCAGCGCGCCCCTTTCGGCAGTAGGC
>JAIRUL010000290.1 GCA_031254445.1 Chitinispirillales bacterium | reverse complement strand
GGCGGGGTACGGTGTTTTGACTTTGACTTTGTGTGGCGGCTTTAGCCGCCACACCATATGAAGCCGTAGGCTTCGTCTGAAAAAAGAATTTCAAAGAATTTGACTTTTATAGGCTTCGTCTGAAAAAGATTTTAAAGATTTTGAATTTGATTTTAAAAGATTTAAAAGAAACGGAGAACGCTTCTATGCCAACGTCAACGTCAACGTCAACGCCCAAGTCAACATCAACCCCTCTAAAATTCATGAAAGTTGAGGGATTGGGCAACGACTTCATCATGGTCGACTGCCCCGACGTCCCGCACTCAGACAGCATCGGCGCCCATGCCATCGCATTATGCGACCGCCGCCTCGGCATCGGCGCGGACGGGGTGATTTGCGTGCTGCCGGCTTCGCGCCCCGGGGCGGACTTTCGGATGCGGATTTTCAACGCCGACGGCAGCGAGGCGGAGATGTGCGGGAACGGGGTGCGGTGCTTTGGGGAGTACCTCTCGGCTACGGGGCGGTTTCGGGACAAGTTTGTCATCGACACGATGGCCGGGCTTATCGAGGTTGAGTTTTTGGGGGCTGACGGGCGTGGGGGGTATTACCGCGTGAACATGGGGCTTCCGCGCTTTGCGCCGGACGATGTTCCGGTGGTGCCTATAAATAGCGGCGACGGGGATTTTCTGATGCGGGATGTCGCGGTGCTTGACAAAACCTTTAAGCTGACGGCGGTCTCGATGGGTAACCCGCACGCGGTGGTCTTCGCCGAGGAGCTTGACGACGGGCTGGTGCTTACCTACGGGCCGGCCATTCAGCGGCACACGTTTTTCCCTAAGAGCGTGAACGTGGAGTTTGTGCGGATCATCTCGTCGGACGAGGTGCGGATGCGCGTTTACGAACGCGGCTGCGGGGAGACGCAGGCGTGCGGGACGGGGGCGTGCGCGGCGGTCGTGTCGGGGGTAGCGGGCGGGCTGCTCGGGAACGACGTTGTGGCGCACCTTCCGGGGGGCGAGCTGCGGATATCGTGGGACGGGGACCGGGCTCATCCTGTGTACATGAGTGGGCCGGCGCGGGCGGTGTTTCGCGGGGAGGCTATGGGCGGGGCGGGGGCGGAAAATGAGCGTTTTTGAGGCTGGGATGCTGATTTGCTTCGGGCTTAGCTGGCCGATATCCATAGTGCGCACGCTTAGGACGAAGGTCGTTTTAGGCAAGAGCCCGTACTTCACCGGCATAGTGGTTTTGGGGTATCTCTGCGGGGTTGCCCACAAGGTGGTTTATTCGTTAGACTGGGTTATTTACCTATATCTTTTTAATCTTGTAGTAGTTTCGCTTGACCTAATATTATATTTTAAGTATCGGGGTAGGTTACCGGAAGCGGGCTGATATGGATTTTAACTTAACATAACACTTAATGATAGGATGCGAAAAATGGCCGCAAAGACAGAAGCGTCGACACCGCCGGTGATCTACAATCTCTTCCCTCGCCTTTTCAAGACTATGGGCGACTGGGGCGCGCACATCGACGCGGTTGCGGCGATGAAGTTCAACTCTGTGTACGTGAACCCGTTTCACGAGGTCGGCGGGTCGAAGAGCTTGTACGCGGTGAAGGACTACTACAAGCTGAACGCGGAGTTCCTGCCGGCTAAGGCGGCGGCGGACGACTTTGCGCCGCTCAAGGAATTTGTCGAGAAGTGCAAGGGGAGCGGCGTGGAGGTCTACATGGACCTAGTCATCAACCACACGGCGAACGAATCGCCCCTTGTCAAGCAGCACCCTAGGTGGTACAAGCACGACGAGGATGGCTCCGTTGCGCACCCGTTCGCGATAGACCCGGGTTGCCCTGGGAGCAAGACGGTGTGGGGCGACCTCTCCGAGATAGAGTTCGAGAACAACCCGGACCTCGCCGCCATGAAGAAGTACTGGGACGACGCGGTGGCGTTCTATCAGGAGCTGGGCATAAACGGCTTCCGCTGCGACGCCGCCTACAAGGTGCCGAGGAGCACGTGGGAGCCTCTCATCCGCAACGCCCGCAAGCGCGTCCCCGGAGCGAAGTTTTTGGCGGAGAGCCTCGGCTGCACGGTCGACCAGACGCTTGCGCTCAACGGCTGCGGCTTCGACTACCTATTCAACTCGAGCAAGTGGTGGAACTTCGAGAGCGATTGGTGCCTCGACCAGCACGGGCGCTTTAGGCACATCGCCCCCTCTATCTCGTTTCCGGAGTCGCACGACACGACGCGCCTCGCCCAAGACGAGCCCGGGACGATGGCCATGCAGAAGAACCGCTACGTGTTAGCCGCGGTTTTCTCCAAGGGGCTGATGATGACGATAGGCTACGAGCACGGCGCGACGAAGCAGCTAAACGTTGTGCAGACGCGCCCGTCGGACATGGAGACCTCCCGCTGGGATTTGCGCCAGTGGATAGGCCGTATAAACGCCTTAAAGCTGGAGACGCCGGCGCTGTGCGAGGAGGGGCAGTGGAAAAATGTCAACGAATACGACAGGGACATACTATTTTTAGACAAGCGCACGGATAGCGGGAAGCCGGGGGTCGGGGTGCTGATCAATAAAGATTGGCATAACAGCCGGTGCGTTGGCAGGGGCGAGGTGCCGGGGGATTTTAAGAATTACAAGAAGATCATACGGGTGTTTGATGACAAGTGCAAAGTAGTAGAAAATGTTAAGGATATTGAACTTGCGGGGTCGGAGATTGTGTTGTTTGTGTAGTTGATTTTGACTTTGGCCTTGACTTTGACTTTGTGTGGCGGCTCTGCGCCACACGTTATGAAGCCGTAGGCTTCGTCTGAAAAAAGAATTTGACTTTAAAGATTTTGATTTTAAAAGATTTAAAAGATTTAAAAGATAAAAAATAAAAATAAGGAAAACCCTAAATGTCCCGCATGCGCGGCCTAAACCTCGGCGGCTGGCTAAGCCAGATAGACGCTATACAAGAAAAAGACCCCGAAGGCTTCCCCGGCATCGACAAACACATGGAGACCTTCATAGGCCCATCCGATTTTGTCAACGTGAAGTCTTGGGGCTTCGACCACGTGCGGGTTCCGGTCGACTCATACCTATTCTTTACCGACAACGAAAAGCCTATCGAAAACCGCCTCGCCCACTTAGACCGGGCGGTCAGCCTATCATCCCAAAACAGCCTAAAGCTAATCCTCGACCTCCACGAATGCCCCGGCCACGACTTCGCCGACGAGAATGCGAGTTCTCCAGTTCAAAAGCTTTTTTCCGGCGATGACACTTGCATCAAAAAAGCTGAAAAGATTTGGGCCTGCCTTTCAGAGCGCTATGGATCTCACGGCCACGTCTTATTTGAGGCGCTAAATGAGCCTGTCGCGCCTACCGCGCAGATTTGGAATGCCGTAAAAGACCGCTTGTGCCGCGAGATCCGCCGCCACGCGCCCAACTCTACTATAATCGCCGGCTCCAATATGTGGAACTGGCCTAGCGAGTTCTCCGCGCTCACGCCGTTTGACGACGCCAATGTGATGTACAGCGTGCACTTCTACGAGCCGCTGCTCTTCACGCACCAGCTCGCGCCGTGGCTTAACGACATAGAGCTTAAAACCGTGCGGGATTACCCGTCGGATTACGGGTCTGGCTTTACGCGCAAGTACGGGCTTTTGATGTCGGCGGGCGCGTGGGACAGGGATAGGCTTGCGCGGGAGTTCGCTCCGGTAAACGAGTTTAGGAAGAGGTACGGCGTGCCGGTTATCTGCAACGAGTTCGGCGTCTACGCGCCGGTCGAACTTGGGGCGCAGCTGCGGTGGTACAACGACTTGCTCTCCGTTTTGAAGGAGATGGAGATAGGTTTTTCTTACTGGAACTACAAAAATCTTGACTTCGGGGTAATCTCCGTAGGCGAGAAGCTCCACGAGGGGTTGCCGCAGTACGGTAACCCGGAGAGGGTGAACCACCCTGTGCTTGACGTTTTGAGAAAGTACTGACGGCTATTTTATGCAAGAGACTATAATTACCGAAGAGGAACGGCTTAGGGAGTACGTGGACGGGCTGCGCGCGAGAGGCGTATGTAAGGTTGCGCTCGACATGGAGGGGGATCAGGGGATGTTCCACTATAAATACGCCGTATCGATACTCCAGTGCTTTGACGGCTCGGCGGCGGTGGTTATAGACACGCTCAAGATGGGGTCGAACGACACGCTGCGGGAGTTTCTCACATGCCAAGATATCGTTAAGGTGATGTTTTCGTGCGGCAACGACGTTTTTATGTCTCAGAACGCGCTGGGGTGCACAATAACGCCCATAAACGACATATCAATCGCTCAGAAGCTTTTGGGGATGCCGATAAACCTCGCTAATTACCTGAATATAGACAAAGAGGAGAAGGACTCGTTCCAGCGGGCGAACTGGCTTTTGCGCCCCATACGGGCCGACCTTCTAACGTACGCGATAAACGATGTTTTAAAGCTGCTCGACATAGAGGGCGGCCTCGCCGCGCAGCTTGCCGAGCAGGGGCTATACGACGAATACATCGCGGCGTCGCGGGCGGCAAGCGATAAGAAGCACATCGTGGACCCGCACCTGCTCTTCGCGACGAAGTTTCCGGGCTACGCGAGGATGCCGTTTGAGAAGAAGCGGCTGGCGGCGGCGGTGTGGATATTTCGGGAGCTTTTGGGCGAGAAGTTCGACTGCCCGGTCGGGTACATGCTGCCCAAGCGTTCGCTCGCCGCCGCGCTGGACGGGGGCGCTGGGGGCGGGGCAGGGTTAGCCGCGTCGCTTGAG
>JAIRUL010000062.1 GCA_031254445.1 Chitinispirillales bacterium | reverse complement strand
ATAGGTTATTCTGTATAAAAATCATCGATTTTCCAATTTATGGGATTGTTGACGATATAGTTAGCAATTTGTTGGTACGACTGTTCACTGCGGATAACATGTTCGTGGTAACTGCGCTGCCACAATTTTTGGTTAAATCTCTTCCATCCCAATGTTTTTACCCCTCGGATATATTCGTCATAAAACCCCGCCTGCGAATAGCCGTACCTTTCTATGCGTACGCTGCGCCGGTGACCGATGGGGGGGCAAAGCGGATGGGGGGTGGTGGGATATTTGTCCATGTTCATGATAAGCAAACATTTCCTTTCCAAAATATCGTCCGGGGCTCATCGTAATACAAAAACTCCAAAAACGTCAAAAACGCCCATCCTATAACATCGCCTAGAAACCTATGCGGGAGAAGGGCGGACACTTAGGTCCGCCCCTACGATGGCATTATCGTAATGCAAAAAACAATCCATCCATAAATACCTACTGCGGATTTTAGGTTAAAAGATTTAAAGAATTTAAAAGAATTTGACTTTAAAAGCGCTTACAAAAACGCCTTGACCTGAAGCGAAAACACGTGCGTCATCGGCGCAAACATCTTTTCTTCGGGTTTGCGCGTTAGCTCCCCGCGGTACATCCCCGATAGGCTGAAGTGTTTGCCCGCGTCTACGTCGCTCACAAATGCGACGATATGGCTCGTGCCGCGCGATTGCCCGCCGGCCATCCTGTAGTCCATTTCGCCGGCGTAGGGGACGTAGGAGAAGGTGTAGGATAGTTCCGCGGCGCCGCCTTTGGCCGGGCGGTGCAGTATGCCTGGCCTTATCTGCATGTATACGCCGCTGTCAAGCGGGATTGACGGCGCGGCGGCGCGGTTTTTGCCGCTATCGAAAATCCGCCCGCCCCTCTCGCGGATGTAAAATTCAAATCTGCCGCCTTGGCCGACGCTTTGGATTAGTTCGGCGCTGGCGTCGGATAAGCCAAATTCGCCTTGCTGGCCGCTGCGCGAACTTGGGAGGTTTTCGCGGCTTACGGAGAGGTAGCGCGGCTCTACGCTCAACAGCAACCGGTTCTTTTTTCGCTCTACTAGTAACCCCATGTCGAAAGCCGGTTCCCTATACCCGCGAACAATCCGCAGGCTCGGCAGGAGGTACAGCCTCGATTTGTATGGGCTGCCTTGGACGTTGTAATCTATATCTTGCCTATATGATAGATCTGAATAGTTCGGGTACGGCGGTACTATTGCTGGTGGTTCGGTTGACAAAGATGATTCTGTTAATACCGTTGACGCGGTCGCCGCTGTTGTCACTATTTGGGATGTTGATATAGTTGATGCGATCGGCATGGTTGATATGGATGACGGCGCCCCGCCGTTATCGCCCGAAAATATCGACATCAGCCCGGGGATATATGAGGCGGCGCTGCCGTTTCTGGAATCAACGTGTTCTTCTAGCGACAGCACCCCGCTCCACGACAGGTCGCCGAGGATTCCGCTGATTTTTTTTATCGGGCGGAAGTGCCAATCGCCGCTCAGTACGGTTTTGCGCACCGGCATAAGCGAGGTATTGTCGTAAATTTCTACCTCTTGGACGATGTAATCCCCGTTTACGCTTGGCCGAAACTCCCCGGCCGCCGAGTCATACGCGTGCGTGCCGAGGCCCTTTCCTATATAAAACATCTTTTGCTCAAAGCGGGAAGCAAGCTCTTGGTTGACGCGGTACTCTTGGCGCGACGAGAGCCCGCTCTTTTTCGTCGATTCGACCTCGCTTGCCGCCGACATCAAAAACGTGGACGCGCTGCCTTGCCCGTTAATTTTTGTGTGCCGCCACCTGCTGTCGCCTGTTAGTTTCCACCGGTCAAGCGGAGCGGCCGCGGCGGACTGGCTCCACGTAACGGCGTAGCCCGTATCGGCTGATTCCAAGAGCCCGTCGCCGCGCGCGTATTGCGTGAAGTTGAACGATTGCAGCAGCTTCGCGGGCAGGTACGCGGCTTCCAGCGTTCCCGAAAAATGCCCGCCGCCGCGCCCAGACGTGTCTTTGCGCCACTCGTCCTTATATTCGAGCGCAGCCTCCCACTTTGGCGATGGCCTAGCGAAGAGTTTGCCGTGCCGCCTATGGCTGAAGTCGATATCCGAAAGGCGGTGCTTAAAGAGCGCCGCGCCGATGTCCAACTTTAGCTTATCAGGCACGAAGTGCGCCTCCGCGTCAACACTCGCCTTTTCGGTTTCGGCGAGCGAATCGACGAACGATTGCCCAGCCCCCACGTTAAGCGCCGCGCCCTTCATTACCGCGCCGCCCACCGTTGATTCCCAGCTTTGGAATTGACGCCCCTCCGATTTGTCAACGATATCCGCGCCGTCCGCCCCGCCGCTAATGCCGTCCACATCCCACCCCTCTTTCCGCTCGTCAACGGAAAAAACCTCGTTGCTAAAGGCACGCGAGCGGTACCGGTAATCAAAATCGGCCCAAAGCGCCCGTTTGTCCACGCGCCGCTCGCCGGCGCTTAGCGTAAACATTGCCGCCGATGATAGATTGCTGCCGTCACCCATCTCAGAAAACAGGTTTCTATCAACCTCTTTTCCGACGAGATTGAGCGATGCGTTGACATACGGCAATTTCAAACGCGCGATTATCTCCCCCGCGCTCTCCCTCATAGGCGCAGGCAAGGGGGCGAGCGCCGTGTGGTCGCCAAGCCCGGCTCCGGCGTATCTATAAACGAATTGGCCGCGCCCAACCGCCGTATCAATAACGTAGTCCGCGCCCGCCGCCCCTGCCTGTATCCGCGTGAACCTCGCGGTGTGGAAGCCGTGCGTGTCTTCGGGCTTCAGCGGGTCGTACGGGGCGTAGACAAGGATTGTGTCTTGCGCCGCGCCGTCATACGCCTTCTTATACAGCGGGTAGTAGACGCTCATCTTCGCGACGTCTAATGGGTGGACGGGGCGGGCGGTGGACGAGACGCAGGCCGCCGGGTCGCCCCCGCTGTTTTTGAGCATCTCCACTTCGCGGCTGCTTAGCTGCATTTCCACGGGATGATTTTTGTCGTCGCTCTCGCTCCACACCGCCCCGCTTATAGAGAACGCGCTGTCCTTCGCGTGAAACGCCGCGCCGCCGCCGGCAAACGTCCTGCGGTAGTCGAACGATTTGTACTCGTACTCGATTCTGATAAAATCGTCTTGACAGACAAGAACTCGCGGATTAAACGTTACCGCCCCGATGTCGTAGTCGACGGTAAAGTCCTCGCTAGCCCCCTCGCTCAAATCCTTGCCGTTTAGGCGCGCCCGCACCGTCCCCTCGATAGGCGTGACGATATTCGCCGAGCCGTCCCCCGTCAGGTAGTACGGCCCCTGCGCCCCGTCGCGCCCGCGCACGGTCTGCACAGTGTGGTTTCCGCCGGAAAACGACCCGAAGGCGCTTACGGAGAGCCGCCCCTTAGGGCGTACCTCCGCCGATATCCCCACAATCTTCTTCTGCGCGGAGAGTATCCCGTCTTTAGGCCACAGCGCGAACTGGTCCCCGGCTGTCACGGTGAAGTTCTTGTTTGTCAATTCGATAAACATCATGTCGAACTCGCTAATCTCTCGCGTAGACCCGTCGAGCGACGAGCCTTGGTCGCTGAGTTTAGCGCGCAGCGCCGTCCCGGGGCGTATCTCCCCGCTTATCTCCGCCTCAAGCCCCTGCTCCAAATTAACCTCCCCAAGCTCGCCGATTGAGACGCCGAAAGATTTGTAGCCGGTAACGGTGAGATTGCCGCCGTCGCTAGCGTTAGCATTAGATATCATCCCCGGAGGCATTGTCAACTGGGGCTTGCCCGAATCGCCAAAGAGCGCGGCGGCGAGGGAGTCTATGGATTTGAAGGAGCGCTTTTCGTGTGAAAAGAAAACTGCGGGTATGGTGTCGGCGTCGCCGTCGGCGGCGGACGCGGAGAAGAGCGCGGATAAAATCAGCAACGCGCGGGCGATGCGCAGACGCCTATGCGGCGGATTGATGTTTGTTGACGCGGTAATTTTTGATGAATTTTGCATCGATGCCTATTATTAATCCACCTATAGCGCCAACCCGCTATTTCTCTTCAAACTTAAACACCCCGTCCCAATCCCCCGCGGGCGGGGATTGGATGAACGTTTGGCAGCGATCCCTAAAGAGCAGCGAGGGTTTGTCGTCGGGAAATAATTCGAGGCCCTTATTGAACATATCCAAGGCGTCTTTCCAGTTGCGGTCTTCAAAAAGGCCGTGAGCCTTGTTAAAAAGGCTTACCATCTCTTGCATTGCGGTCGAGGCGTCGTCCTTCGTTTCGAGAATTTCATAGATGCGCACCGGCTCGTTTATCCCGACAACCCTTATCCGGTCAAGGCGCCTAGTAAGAAGCCGCCCCTGCGTTTCCTTAACCGTATCCTCCGACGCTATAATCATGGTTCCGTATTGTTTATTCACCCCCTCCAGCCGCGCCGCCAAGTTTACCGCGTTGCTGACAATCGTGTAATTCATTTTCCTATGGGTTCCCATATTTCCTACAACCATGTCGCCCGAATTGATGCCTATGCGGGTATGGAGCGGGAAAGGGCTTAGGCTGTTTTCCGCGACATACATGTTTATTTCGCCCTCGAGGCGCTTCATCAAAATTGCGGTCAGGCTGGCCTGCAGGGCATGATCGGAAAGAGTAATCGGCGCGCCGAAAAATGCGATAATGGCGTCGCCTTCGTATTTATCAATCGTGCCCCTCCTATCCAAAATAACATCGCTCATTGTGGAAAGATAATAGTTGAGCAGCTCTACCAGTTTTTCCGGGCTCAACGCTTCGGCGATGCGGGTAAAGCCCTTGATGTCGGTGAATAGGGCGGTCATATACTTTTTTTCCCCGCCGAGCCTAAGGCGGGTGGGGTCGGTAACAATCTCCTCAACCACCTCTTCCGACAGATAAGTGGAAAATGCGCGCCGCATATTGTTGTTGAAGTACTGGAGCTTGGTGTGGGCGTCTTCAATCTGTTTGGCCTTTTTGCGGTAGAGCATCACATTCAGGATTCCAAAGATTACCGAAAGCGGAATGGTGACGAGCAGGAGAACCGTCATGTTCCGCGCTTCCTTGTTTTTAGCAATGATAAAGCTATCGCTGGCATCCACGGCGGCGACGCCGTATATGTTGCCATTATCGTCATATACCGGGGCGTATCCGGTGATAAGGCCTTTCCAAATAGGGGTATAGGTGCCCAAATCCGTCGCGCCGGTAATTCCGGCTAAGGCGTGGCGCTCAACCACCTCCGCGATTTCTAAAAAGCTCGACGGGTCAACCTTGGTCTCCGGGTCAAAGTCGTTGTCGACGATGTATTGAAGCCGGCCGTCGCCGAAATCGCGCCAGTAGAACGCATACTTGACATTGTAATCCTCCGCGAATTTGACAAGCCGCCGCTTTATTTCCAAATACTCCGGCGTGTATGTATCTTCGATTGCATGATAACGGTCAAGCTCTTCCACGCTGACAAAAGCCGAGAGCGCCCGGGCCGTGGAGGTTAGGTGGTTCTGGGTTAGCTCGGTGATCATTACCCCGTAACGCTCCGTTTGGCTGTTCACAAGGAGCGAGACAATCAGCAAGGAAAGCGACGAGACAAAAAATATGCCCAGCACCAGCCAAGACCCGATGGCCTTCACAAGCTTCCGAGTGCGGTCAAAATCTTTCACCCGATACCTCCGAAGTGCATATTTTTACCTAAATTAGGAAAATATATTGTGCCGAAAGTCAAATTCTTTTTAAAATCTTTTTCAGACGAAGCCTATAAAAGTCAAAATCTTTTAAATTCTTTTTTCAGACGAAGCCTACGGCTTCATAACGTGTGGCGGCTAAAGCCGCCACACAAAGTCAAAGTCAA
>JAIRUL010000191.1 GCA_031254445.1 Chitinispirillales bacterium | reverse complement strand
CGTGAAGAAGTCGGCGGCAAGCGCGATTTCGTCGGCATTGTGCGCCGAGTGGGAGTGCCAGTCTAGGATCGCGTAGACGCCCCGCTCAATCGCGGCGTCCACGACCCGCTCCACCCGTTCCCAGTTGCCCAGGGAATCGACGTTGTAGCCGTCCGTAACCTCATCGCCGGGGTCGGTTGGGTTCACATAGGCGATTCCGAGCGGCGCCCTTATAACCTGCGCCATCCAGCCGCCCGCCATCGCGTCCACCGTCTCCGTCAGGAAAAATTTGTCGCTGCCCCATCCCGCCACGCTCCACTGCAGGCTCGGCCCTTTTAGCTGCACCGCCGAGCCGCCGGAGCGTTCGCCGACAATCTTGCTGCCGTCGGCGTATAAGCGCCCGTACTGCTCCACGGGGCCGGCGAAAGCGCTAAAGGCGGATACGGCGATTGCCGACAGTATTGGTATGGCTTTGTCCATAATGCGGGGCGCCCTTATCGGTTTGATTGATAATTGTTTATAATACATATTATAATATAGCTAAAACGAGCCGGTTTTGCAAAACAAAAAAAATATTGCGCGGTAAAATAGCAATAATGTATATTTTAGTCGTTCAATCGTCCACACACCAACCATTGGGGGCATAACATGGACGTGTCGTATGTTAACCCGTTTGTAGTTTCGACCATCGAAACGCTGCAAAAGATGCTGAATATCGAGAGCAAGGCCGGCAAACTGTCGCTCAAGGACAGCTCGCTGCACAGCTACGACGTGACCGGCGTGATAGGCCTAACCGGCGAGGCGGCGGGGTCTATCTGCCTGAGCTTCCCGCAGGACATCGCGTTCAAGGCGGTCTCCGCGCTCCTCGGCATGCAGGTAACGATAATGGGCGACGAGGTGACCGACGGCATCGGCGAGCTCGTGAACATCGTAGCGGGCAACGCGAAGCAGTACCTGACCAAGTACAACCTCTCAATCTCCCTGCCCAAGGTGGTGATAGGGAGAAACCACGCGGTCGCGTCGATGACCGGCATCCCGACCATCGTGGTGCCTATCTTGTCGTCCCTCGGCGAGTTCGCGATGGAGATATCCCTCAAGACGCCCGATGTGAAGAAAGGATGACGCCAATGCGCAAAACGCTCGCCGCGCTGCTTCTGCCGGCTATGGCCGCCGCGGTCTTCGCCGCGCCGGAACTCAAGGCCGACAAGACCGTCTTTAACGGCGGGGACGCCGCCGAAGGGTCGTCCGTAAAGGCCGTCTTCAAGCTCACCAACACAGGCAACGAGCCGCTCAAGATTTCGAGCGTGCGCCCGGGGTGCGGCTGCACGGTGGTGAAGTACGACTCGGTCATCGCCCCCGGCAAAACCGGCGTCATCGAGCCGGTGGTCAACCTCAAAGGGTTTAGGCCCGGGTTCATGAGCAGGGGGGTGACCGTTACCTCGAACGCCGCGAACACCCCCACGCTGAGCCTGACCATCGAGGCGAACGTCATGGCCGCCGTCGAGGTGTCGGAGAACTACCTCACGTTCGAGGGCGCGGGGAAGAAGACTATCACCCTCTCGTCCCCCAAGAAAGACCTCAAGGTGAGCGATGTGATTTTCACGCCGCGGGACAACAGCGGCGTCCCAGGGTGGGCCATAAACGCCCCGCACAAAGTGAACTACAAATTCGCCCCCTCGGACAGCGCGCGGGCGGACGGGTACAAGGTCTACAAATTAGACATCGACTCGCCCGGGGTCGGGGGGAAAGGCGCCGGCACGGTCATTGGGGTCTTTGAGATTACGACTAACCATCCGGAGAGGAAAGGGATTGTTATTGGGGGGGAGATTAGGTGAAGATTGGCTGTACAATGCAGGGGCTCGATTCAATATATGCTACTTTAATGTCGGGCGGCGACGTCGTCGTCAACAACACGCCGATTCCGGCGTTCGCCGTGCGCCTCGCGATTGTTCTCATAATCGCTATCGCCGCGTACCAAATCGCCGTGCGGCTCTTTATCCCGATTATCGAGAGGCTCAGCCGCAACAGCAAGACGCGCATAGACGATATCATCTTCAATAGGCACCTCCTCAGGCGCTCGGCGCACCTCATTCCGGCGGCCATAATCTCTACCTGTTTGCCGGGCGTATTAGACGCGGAGGCCGAGCTGTACAACCTGCTTTCGCGCGCCGTCAACCTCTACTTCGTCCTCGTGGGGCTCGCGGTGTACGACGCGCTGTTGAGCGCGATACGCGACGTCTTTGAGATGTACGACAAGTCCAAGAAGGTTAGCATAAACGGCCTCGTGCAGGCGCTCAAGGTTATCGGCACGCTATTAGCGTTCATCTTGGCGGTGAGCATCCTCGCCGGGAAGAGCCCTCTCTACTTCATCTCGGGGCTGGGCGCGTTTACCGCCATCCTCATGCTGATATTCAAAGACCCCATCATGGGCCTCGTCGCCGGCGTGCAGCTCTCGACGATGGACCTCGTCCGCAAGGGCGACTGGATCGAGATACCCAAGCACGGCGCGGACGGCGACGTCATCGACATCACGCTTACCACCGTGAGGGTGCAGAACTGGGACAAGACGATTGTGGCCGTCCCAGCCTACGAGCTTGTCTCCTCCTCGTTCAAAAACTGGCGCGGGATGAGCGAGAGCGGCGGCAGGCGCATAAAGCGCGCCCTGCGCATCAAGATAGACACCGTCCGCTTCCTAACGGAGGGGGAGATAGAGCGCCTGCGCAAGATAAAGCTCCTGTCGCCGTACTTCGACCAGAAGCTTGCCGAGATAAACCGGTTCAACGCGGAAAAATTCGCGGGCTGCGACCTGTCGATAACGGCGAACGGCCGCCGCCTGACAAACATCGGCACCTTCAGGGCCTACTGCGAGGCCTACCTGCGCGGCCATCCGGGGATAAACCAGGGCATGACGCTTTTAGTCAGGCTCTTAGAGCCGACGGAGCTGGGGATCCCGCTCGAAATCTACGTTTTCACCAACGACGTGAGGTGGGCCGCCTACGAGGGCGTGCAGTCGGATATCTTTGAGCACCTGCTGGCGATAGTTAGGGAGTTCGGGCTGACGGTTTACGAGAGGTAGGCGGCAATGGTCAACGGGCGCGGAGATTTTTGCTTGGGGCGCCGGCGTTGCCTTGGGGCGGATTAATTGATATATCAACAAATAAGGAGGCGGTCAATGAAACAAGAATACGCGGCGGAGTTTTTTCCGAAAAAGCTGGCGAAGGTGGAGAGGATGCGCGACGAGGCGCTTAATAGGGCGCTGTCGAGCGATCACATCGCCTCCCTGCTGTCAATCCGCTTCAACCGCGAGCCGCTCTATAAGTCGGCGGAGGATTTCTACACGCCGGAATACGCAAAAGCCCTTGCCGCCGGCGCGGCCCCGGCGGAGCTCTCAGAAATCCAGCGCTACCGCAACCCCTCGCCAAAGGAGGTAAACCTGTTGTATAGCGACATTCACTCCAAAGAAGAGCTGTACGTGTATAGCGCGTCGAATGCGGCGGAATAGGCGGGATAGGGGAAAGCGCTTTTTAAAATATGCGC
The DNA here is from genome assembly GCA_031254445.1 of Chitinispirillales bacterium. Classification (GTDB taxonomy): domain Bacteria; phylum Fibrobacterota; class Chitinivibrionia; order Chitinivibrionales; family Chitinispirillaceae; genus GUT77. Next base: position 8,002 of record JAIRUL010000191.1, on the reverse strand, counting down.
CCATAGGGCGCGAAAACCGGTACGGCAAAATCAACAATAAAAAAACCCTACCATTGCCCCGCCTATATTATTTTATAAGAGTAACGAACTTTTTTGGCACGTGTATTATAGGGGAGACTATATTGAAATTTAAAAGGCATGCAATGTTGATAGGGCTGTGCGCGGCGGTTGCGTTGGGGGCTTGCGGGGGCGGGGGCAAGGTTTCTAAGAAGGGCGGGGGCGGCGCGGAGCCTGACGCCGCCGCCGCTGCGCCGGGCGCCGACTCGGCCCGCGCTTTCCTTGCCGCCGGGCAGGAGCTGCTTAAGGAGGGGAAATACGACGAGGCCATCCAAACTATAGGCAAGGCGCTGGGCTTAGACACGGGCCTCGCCGACGGCTACTACTACCGCGGGCTCGCGCACGACGGCAAACGCGACTACGACAAGGCCATCGCGGACTACACCGCAGCGCTCGCAATCGACCCGGGCCACCACAAGGCCCTGAACAACCGCGGCAACGCCCACGGCCACTCCTCCAATTACGAGCAGGCCATCGCGGACTACACCGCAGCGCTCGCGGTCAAACCCGGCTTCCACGAAGCTCTAAGCAACCGCGGCGCGGCGCACGCCTACAGCGGCGACGACGACAACGCCATCGCGGACTGGACAGCCGCCATAGCCATTAAACCCGACTTCCACGAAGCCCTCTACAACCGCGGCGCAGCATACGCCAACAAGCGCGACTACGCGAAAGCCATCGCGGACTGGGAAGCCGTGCTGAAAATCGACCCGGACGACGCCGGAGCCAAACAAGGCATAGAAACGGCCAAGCAGAAACTCGGGAACGCGGGGAACGCCGCAGAATAGGGGCAAAAAAAATTTAACAAAACCCTATCTTTAAAGTCAAAATCTTTAAAATCTTTTTCAGACGAAGCCTATAAAAGTCAAATTCTTTGAAATTCTTTTTTCAGACGAAGCCTACGGCTTCATAACGTGTGGCGCAGAGCCGCCACACAAAGTCAACGTCAACCCCACCGTCAAAACCATCCACCCCGCCGCCCGCGCGCGGAGACACTGTGGCTGAGAAATTGGGAGGGCGGTTAGTCAAAAAGATCGGAGTGCGTACCGGTACCCGATGCAGACAGTACCAGACTACCCTCGAAAACTTGGTACATCAGCAGCCAATCCCCCTCGATGTGGCACTCGCGGAAATCGCTCAGGTTGCCGCTCAATTGGTGGTCGCGGTATTTTGGCGGCATTGGCTCTCCGCTTGCCAAAAGAGAAAGCGCGGTAGTAAGTTTGGAAATATCTTTACCGCGCTTTTGCATCAGTTTGGCATCGCGTTTCATTCTGTTGGTGTAGACTATCTCAAGCAATGTTACGCCTCCAGCATTGACGCGACCGCCTCTTCCGCGGTCTTGAACGGTCCGTGCAGGTTGCGGCGCAGGCGGGTGTCTTCTATCGCTTCCAGCAGGCCGGGTTTCGCCGTGCGGTGTTTGACCGAAAACGGCAGGCCGTCGCTCTCTATAGACGCCATGAGGAACATCCTGCCCGCCGTTGACGTGTGGAGCCCGAGTCCCGAAAATAGGGTGTCCGCTGCGGTCTTTATGCTGTCGTCTACGCGAACCTGTATGGTGGCCATAGCGCCCTCCTTGTTGATGGTATATTACTAATGTAATATAATGGCATACGAATGTCAAGCATCGTCAGCGCTAAAATCGCAAATAGGCTTGTGTGTTTGCCGCGTGGGCGACTATAAATTAATTTAATGTATTAATGTCTCGCCCCCTCATTAATTCCGCGCCCCCGCCGCCCATAATGTATATTTATATTTTGCGGAAAGGCGCATCGGATGGACGGTTTGGCGGCTCGGCTAACTGAGGTGCGGGGCAGGATAGAGCGGGCTTGCGCCCGTGCGGGGCGCGCGCCCGCGTCCGTGCGGCTCATCGCGGTTACCAAAAACCACCCTGCGGAGACGGTTCAGCGGCTTTTGGACATCGGGGTGCGCGACATCGGGGAGAACCGCGTGCAGGAGATGGAGGAGAAGGTTCCGCGCCTTGCCGGGGATTTTACGGCGCACATGATAGGGCATTTGCAGACGAACAAGGCGCAGAAGGTTTGGCCGCTCGCGGGGTGGGTGCAGTCGGTCGACCGCGAGAGGCTTGTGCGGCGGCTCGAGGGGTGCCATAGCGGCGCGGAGCCCAAGAAGCGGGTGCTTGTCGAGGTCAACACGTCGGGCGAGGGGTCTAAGTCGGGGTGTTCGCCTATCGAGTGCGGCCGGCTCTGCGAGCTTGTCGCCGGGAGCGGCGCCCTTGAGCTTCGGGGCCTTATGACGATAGGCCCGCTCGGCGGCGGCGAGGCGGCGGTGCGCGGGGCGTTCGCGCTGCTTAGGGAGCTGTCGCAAAAACATTGCGCGGGGATAGTTGCGCCGGAGCTATCGATGGGGATGAGCGGTGATTTTGAGTGGGCGATAGAAGAGGGGGCGACGATGGTTCGGGTCGGTACAGCCCTTGTCGGCGATAGAACATAATCTTTTTAAGAAACAGAGGGACGTCAAATGCGCATCACGCCTCTTGACATTAGGAAGCAGCCGTTCCCCCGCGCCTTTCGCGGGTGCGACTCGCACGCGGTGTACAGTTTTCTTGAGCTTATGGCCGGCGAGTACGAGATTCTCATCCGCCAGAACAACGAGTTCGCCACGCAGATAAAGAGCTTGGAGCAGCAGCTTGAGAAGTACACGGGGATAGAGCGCGTGCTGAACGATACGCTCATGAGCGCGCAGCGGTCGAGCGACGAGGCGCGGGTGAACGCGCAGAAGGAGGCGGAGCTCATCATAAAGGACGCGCAGATACGCGCCGACCGCTACGAGAGCGACGCGCGCAGCCGCGTGAACCGGCTTGAAAGCGAGATCGTCTCTATCCGCAACCAGCGCGATAGCTTCCTCGCGCGTTTCAAGGCGATGCTCTCCACGCAACTCGGCTTGCTTGAGGTGATAAGCGGCGACCTGCGCAGCGACGACCCGCAGCGGGCCGCGCAGCCTGAGCAGCCGCAGCAGCAGCGCCCGCAGCAAGCGCCCCCGCCTATCCAGCATAGGAGCGTGGTGATGAAGGGCGCGTTCCCCGCGGACGACGGCACGACGCTCGACGACGTCCCGCCGCAGCCGGTCATCATCGGTTAGCGGGCGCCAGGTGCCGGTCAGCATTGACGTGCGGCTGAAGCCGAGGGCGGCGAGGTGCTCGGTAAAGGTGCGCGGCCCGAGGAGCTTGGAGGTCGCGGTGACATCGCCGCCGGTTGACAATAGGGCGAATATTCAGCTGATAGAGTGCCTCGCCGGCGTTTTGGGCGTTGCCAAGTCGTCGCTGGCTATAATCAAGGGCGGGCATAGCCGCAGCAAGGTCGTGGAGGCGGAGGGGGTCGACGGCGGGTGGGTTGACGAGAAGCTGCGGGGGTTGTCTGACGGCGATGGTTGATTTTGACTTTAACATATGGAGCAAAAAATGTCCGACCAATTCGGCCAATTCGGCATGATCCAAGAGGCCAAAGCCTTTATCGAGGGCAAAACCTCTATAAAGCCCAAGTTCGGCATAATCCTCGGCACCGGCCTCGGAAAGTTAGCCGACAGCATCGAGAAGCAGGCGGTCGTCCCCTACGAGGAGATCCCGCACTTCCCCGTCTCGACCGTGGAGGCGCACGCGGGCAAGCTCATTTTGGGCACGCTCGCGGGGAAGCCCGTTGCGGCTATGCAGGGGCGCTTTCATTATTATGAGGGGTATTCGATGCAGCAGATTGTTTTTCCGGTGCGCGTCATGAAGTTTTTGGGCGTAGATACCCTAATCGTCTCGAACGCCTGCGGCGGCATAAACCCGCTCTTCCCGCCAGGGACGATTATGGCGATTACCGACCACATAAACCTATTGAGCAATAGCCCGCTTATCGGCAAGAACGACGACCGCATAGGGCCGCGCTTTCCGGATATGTCGGAGCCGTATTCAAGCGCGCTGCTTGCCCTCGCCGCGAAGGTCGCGCTTGACAACGGGATAAAGCTCGAGCGCGGCGTCTACGCCTCCATGAGCGGCCCGGCGCTTGAGACGCGGGCGGAGTACCGGATGCTGAAGACGCTGGGCGCGGACGCGATAGGGATGAGCACGGTGCCGGAGGTTATAGCCGCCGTGCACGCGGGGCTTAAAACGCTTGGCTTCTCGGTCATCACCGACGCGTGTTTGCCCGACGCGCTTGAACCGGCGGACATAAAGAAGATAATCGCGGTCGCCGACAAGGCCGAACCCGTGCTTGTGAAACTGATAGAGAAGGTTTTGCAGGCGCTATGAACGGTGAATCATTCGATCCTGTAAATTCGCAAATCCGCTTCCCCGAAATTGAGCGCGGCGTCCTTGACGTATGGGAAAAAGAAAAAACGTTTGCGGCGTCGCTCGAAAATACGCGCGGTTTGCCGGCGTTTGTTTTTTACGACGGCCCGCCGTTTGCCACGGGGTTGCCGCACTACGGGCATCTGCTCGCCGGAACGCTCAAAGACATCATCCCCCGCTACTGGACTATGCGCGGGCGCTACGTCGATAGGCGCTTCGGCTGGGACTGCCACGGGCTGCCGGTCGAGAACGAGATGGAGAAAGAGTTTAAGGTATCCGGCAAGCGCGACATAGAGAAGCTCGGCATCCACCTATTCAACGAGGCGTGCCGGTCTATCGTGCTGCGCTACACCGGTCAGTGGGAGACGGTCGTAAGCAGGATGGGCCGGTGGGTGGACTTTGTCAACCAGTACCGGACGATGGATCCGCCGTACATGGAGAGCATCTGGTGGGTCTTTAGGCAAATGTGGGACAAGGGGCTGATATACCGGGGTTTCAGGGTGCAGCCCTACTGCCCGAGGTGCGCGACGCCGCTCTCCAACTTCGAGGTCAACGAGGGGTATAGGGAGATTAGCGGGCCGTCAATTACGGTATCGTTTCCTATTGCCGATGATCCTGACGGCGCGAAGATATTGGTATGGACGACGACGCCGTGGACGCTGCCGTCCAACGTGGCGCTGGCTGTGGGCGGGGATATCGCGTATGTCAGGATTAGGGTCGATGGCAATACATACATTATGGCGAAAGAGCGCCTTAGCGCGTATTATAAGGACACGGCGGCGGTAGAGGTTATAAGGGAGATGAAAGGCGTTGACCTTGCGGGGCTGCGCTATGAGCCGATGTTTGATTTTTTTAAGGATAGGGATCCGCGCTTCTTCTCCGTTACCGTTGCCGATTTTGTGTCGACGGAAGACGGCACGGGCATTGTCCACATCGCCCCGGCGTTTGGCGAGGACGACTTTTTGGTCGGGCAAAAGTTAGAGCTGCCGATAGTCTGCCCTGTTGACGACGAGGGAAAATTCACTGAAGATGTCCCGCGGTGGGCAAATAAGCTCGTTTATACGGTTGACGGCGAAATCACTCAGCATATTAGGGCGGCGGGGCGGTTATTCCATAAAACTACGATTGCCCACCGCTACCCGCACTGCTACCGCTGCGAAACGGCGCTCATCTACAAGGCGATAACTACTTGGTTCATGAAGATAGAGCCGCTCAAGGCGAACATGCTCGGCAACAATCAACATATACATTGGGTTCCCTCGCACCTAAGAAACGGCCGCTTCGGCAAGGGCATAGAGAGCGCGCCGGATTGGAACATATCGCGCAATCGGTACTGGGGCACGCCGATTCCCGTGTGGCTCTGCGAGTGCGGGCATCGGGAGTGCGTGGGCGGGCTTGACGATCTGCACGCGCTTGTAGGCTTCGGCGACAAATCGGCGGGCGCGGGCGTCCACGCGCGTACCGCGGAGAGGGTGCGCGACAGCCTACGGACGGAGGAGGCGGCGCGGCGGCTTGCGGACGCGGGAATCGACCCGTCTTGGGCGCAGAGGCTAAAGGGCGCGGAGATAAGCCCCGTGGACATCCACCGCCACATCGTTGACGAACTTGAAGCGAAGTGCCCCAAGTGCGGCGCGCCTATGAAGCGCACGAGCGAGGTTTTGGACTGCTGGTTCGAGTCGGGGTCGATGCCGTATGCGCAGCAGCATTACCCGTTTGACAATAAGGAAATTTTTGAAAAGAGCTTCCCCGCCGACTTTATAGCCGAGGGGCTTGACCAGACGCGCGGCTGGTTCTATACGCTAACGGTTTTGGCCGGCGCGTTATTTGAAAAACCTGCTTTTAAGAATGTAATTGTCAACGGGATTATCCTCGCGGAAGACGGAAAGAAATTATCTAAGCGCCTGCGCAACTACGCGCCGCCGGAGGACGTGCTGAACCAGCTCGGCGCGGACGCGCTGCGCTTGTTTTTGATTAACTCGCCCGCTGTCAAGGCGGAAGATTTGCGCTTTTCGGAGAAAGGCGTGATGGAGATGTCGCGCGCCGTCCTTCTGCCGTTTTGGAACGCCTACGCGTTTTTTGTCACTTACGCGAATGTGGACGGGTGGAAGCCCGCGAGCCTTGAACCGCCTAATGGCGGAACAGAGCTTGACAGGTGGATCGTGTCGCTGCTCAACGACGTTATCTCGTTGGTCAATAAAGAGATGGAGCAGTACAATCTATATAAAGTCGTCCCGCACTTGGTTGATTTTATCGACAACCTAACAAACTGGTACATCCGCCGCAGCCGCCGCCGCTTCTGGAAGAGCGAGAACGACGGCGATAAGGATGTCGCCTACGGAACGCTCTACTGCGTCCTCGTCCGGTTTTCAAAGGTTATGGCCCCGTTTTTGCCCTTTGTCACCGAGGCGATATACAGAAATCTTGTTTGCGGCAAGCTCAAAGGCGAGCCGCCGAGCGTGCATTTAACGCCGTACCCATCCGCTATCGACAGCGCGATTGACGGGCCGCTTGAGCTGAAGATGCTGCTAGTCCGCAAGGCCGTGGCGATGGGCCGCGCGCTGCGCAGCCGCTTCGCCATAAAGACCCGCCAGCCCCTAAGCGAGTTTACGGTTGTGCTGGCCGACCGCAAAAAAATTGATTTGATTAGGGATATGGAGGAGCTTGTCAAGGACGAGCTGAACGTCAAAAAGGTCGTCTTCGATTCTAACGAAGAGCGCGTGGTCAGCATATCGGCGAAGCCCAATTTCAAAAAATTAGGCAAGGCTTTCGGGCCTAAGATGAAAGAGGCGTCGTTATTAATAGAGCGGTTCAGCCACGCCGACATCAAGAACCTTGAGGGCGGCGGCACGATTGACGTTTTGGGGAACCGGTTAGCATACGGCGATATCGAGATACGCCGCGTTAGGCGCGAGGGGCTTGAGGTGGAGACCGAGGGCGAACTCACCGTCGCGCTAGAGGTTACCATTACCCCGGAGCTCAAAAAAGAGTGCGTGGCCCGCGAGTTCGTGAACCGTGTGCAGAACCGGCGCAAGGAGGCGGGCTTGAACGTCGCCGACCGCATAGTCATACACTGCTCGTGCCGGCCGGAGGTTGCCGCCGCGCTTGCCGACTTCCGCGGCTACGTGTGCGCCGAGACGCTGGCCGTCGATATTCGGTACGCGGACGCCGCCGCCATTAGGAACGCCGAGCGCGTTGAGGTAGAGGGGCTAGAGGCGCATATCGGCGTAGAGAAAACGGATTTGGGCGGTTGACGGGATTAGCGTATGCGCCCATTAAGGAAATTTATACCGAGGCGCGTAAGGCATGCTCTTTTGGGGTGGGCGGCGCGCCTTGGGTTTGCGATAGGGAAAACGCTGCCGCGCGGGGCTGGGCTTATGCTGTTTTCGCTTTTGGGGGCGCTCTGCTACCGTGTATTGCGCGAGGATAGGAGGCGCACGGCCGACAATTTACGCGCGGTTTTCGGCAACGAGTGGAGCGAAAAGAAGATTCGCGCAGTGTCAATAGAGGTATTTAGGTCGCTTGGAAAAAATCTGTTCGATGCGATAAGTTTAGAGGCTATGAGCGCCGAGAAGTTTGACAAAACGGTCTCTCACGACAGCCTTGAAGCGCTGGCGAAGGCGCGGGACAGGGGCAAGGGGATAATAGCGATCACCGCCC
>JAIRUL010000171.1 GCA_031254445.1 Chitinispirillales bacterium | reverse complement strand
CCAAGGGGCGCGATCGCATGCCTGAACAGAGGCTTGGACGCCAATCCGGGCAACGCGAATTTACTCTTCCGAATCGGCGGGCTCTACCTTGCAACCAGCCAGTACGAGCAGGCTATAAACATGTACCAAGCCTCGCTCGGACGCAAGGTCAGCGAAAGCAACGTCGAGGCCCTGCGCATAATCGGCGAAATCTACTATACGAAGCTGATGAACGAGAAAAAGGCCAGAGAGTACTTCAAGAAGTACGTCCGCGCGTCCGGCAAAAACAGCGACGCCGACGCATTTATGAAGAAGCTGACCATGAGGTAAAACGCCTCCCGCGCCCCGCAGATACCCAATTCTACATTAAACTATTGCTTTTTCAAATCCATTAATATATTTTATCAGTCATCAGCTATTGCACTTTGCAACGTAATAATTTAACCGAAACAACCGCAGCCGCTATGTCCAACCCGAAATCCCCCGATCCAGCCCAAAACCCAACGGCCATAGCCCCGGGCGCCGCGAAGAAAAAGCCCGCGGTGCTCAACATTATATGGCTGTACATCATACTAATAAGCGTCGTCGTAGCCGCCTACACCGGCCGCATGGACGCCGTCGGCAAGGCCTCTTTCGACTCGGCCAAGTCCGCCGTGACGCTTGCGCTTAGCCTTGTGGGCGGGATGGCGCTTTGGCTCGGCATAATGAAAGTCGCCGAGGCCGCAGGGCTTATGCGGGCGATTACTAGGGCGATACGGCCCGTTATGGTCTGGCTCTTCCCCGACGTGCCGGCCAACCATCCGGCGATGAGCGCCATTATCATGAATATCTCGGCGAATATGCTCGGCCTCGGCAGCGCGGCCACGCCCATGGGGCTAAAAGCCATGACGGAGCTCGACAAACTGAACTCCAACAAGGGCACGGCCACGAACGCCATGTGCCTATTTTTGGCCATAAACACGTCGAGCGTTACCATCCTCCCCTTGGGCGTAATGACGATAAGGGCCGCCGCCGGCGCGACGAGCCCCGGGAGCATCATTATCCCTGGGCTTATGGCCTCGGTCTGCTCCACCGCCTCCGCGATTTTTATGTCAAAACTCCTAAGTTCGAGAAGCAAAGACGCGCCCCCGCCCATCGACCCCGCGATAGCGCTTGCGGCGAACGAGAACATCGACGCGGCGGTTGGAGCGAGCGAGGCGGATCTGTACAACCCCGGGCTCTTAGGGAAGATCGCGGCCTACGTCACGATCGCCATCTTCGCCGCAGCCATCCCCTACGCCATCATAAAGGGCGGCGGGATGCCAGGCAGCTTCCTGCAGGGCGTCACGGCTTCGTCGACATGGCTGATCCCGGTGCTGATGAGCAGCCTGCTACTAGGCGGGTACCTATGCGGCGTGAAGGTCTACGAGACGGTCACGGAGGGCGCGAAAGAGGGGTTTCAGGTCGCGGTGAGGATCATCCCGTTTACCGTGGCCATCTTCGTAGGCATAGGGATGCTGCGGGCCAGCGGCGCGCTCGATATGTTCACGGGGTTAGTAGGAAAGTACACGAGTTATGTGGGAATGCCCCCGGAGGTGCTCCCCCACGCCCTGCTCCGCCCGCTATCCGGCACCGGCGCGTTCGGGTACATGGCCGAAATCGTACAAAACGCGCCGGACTCGCTCGCGGCGTTCGTCTCGTCGGTGCTGCAAGGCACAACCGACACGACATTCTACATCCTCGCTGTCTACTTCGGCTCCATAGGCATCCAGCGGACAAGGCACGCGCTTCCAGCGGCGCTCTTCTCGGACTTAGTGGGGATTTCGGCGGCGGTGCTGTTTGCGAACTTGTTTTACGGGGGGTAGGGCCGCTGCTGTTTTTACAAAATCAAGCCCTAAAGAAAAAACTTTATTCACATATTCGCCATCCCCCAATCCTCGCCATCCCGCCCTGCAATCACCTCTTGAGCGGCGCGTTTAGCAGGTAGACCCATAGATCGTGCAGCAGCGGTTTTCCGCCCTTTGATATGGGGGTGTCGGCGTCCATGCAGAGGACATTGTGGTAGCTTGATTTGCTTTTGTCTACTTTGGCTGGCGCGATTGACGTTATGAGCGTGTTTGAGTTTGCGTAAGGGGAACTTATGTCGTCTATGTTTATTACCGGCGCGATGTCTCTGAAGCCGAAGAAGTTCCAGTATCTGCGCATGGCGTCTATCGGCATTGTCTGATCCATCGTGTGAGCCACGGCGAAGAATTTTTCTAGGCGAGTGTTGCTTTTTTGGTAGACCCACGAACCGGCCTTGTCGTTTTGAAAGCTGTAGTCCATGGACGCGAACATCACTACGCCGGCTGTGCTGTAATATTTCCCGAGCATTGCCGCGTGACTGCCGCCCTGAGAGTGCCCGGCGACGAGTATCTTCGACCAACGCGGGACGTCTCCGGCTGTTAGATACTGTTCCCATCCGTCAAGCGGATATTGGGAAGAGAGGTAGCGTAACAACTTAACAAGGCGGTTTTCGGCGCTGTTTGGGCGGCTCACGTTTACGTGCGGTGAAAAGTTTGCGCCAAATAGTATCTCGCGGCGGATGTTTTCGTAGCACTCTAGGTTTCGGCTCTTCGCGCACTTGGCGTTGACGGAGACATCGTTTACGTATTGCAGGCTTATGGCGTGAAAGCCGAGGTCGGCGGCGGTTTCGCATAGGAGTTTGTAGTTTGCCGCGCTAGACGATGTGCCAGGAAAAAATAAAAATAGCACGTCTCGCCGCGCTACCCACGGGTTGTTCACGGCGTAGTGGTCTTGAAGCGCGCTCCTTATGGCAGGGTCGGTCTCTATGGGAGAGATAGTGTAGCCGCGCCCCCAAACGCTGTGCGCCGAGATAAGGATTAACAGCGGCGCGATGTACGCGATTATTCGTGCGGATTTGATCATTGTACTATTCATTACGAATAACGTCGGTGTAAAATTGCCGGGATTGTCGGTATTGCACATACGGATTTCCACCGCGCTGTACTGCACACACCGAACTGACGCACTCTTTAGTTAAATGTAATATATGGTTAAGTACTATGCCAAATATTTTGGGGGGATAGCGCACCCCCCTATCTCCCCCCGAGGGGGAGATAAAACTTTGATACGGTTCATAATCTGCCTCAATTATTCACGCCGGAAACGAATAACCTACCGATGCTATAACGATAATGCTTTTAGCGGCGGATTGCCAACTTTTTTATGGCTGTGCCCCTACCCGCCCGGCGCAGCCGCAAGGGGGTTGACGCACTTGAAGTCCCTCCAGCCTTTGGCGGCGCGGTAGGCGGCTAGGGAGTTGGCGGGGACGTTTAGGCAGGCGTTCGGAGGGATACCTTCAAAAGGCATATACCCAAGATATGGCGGAACATGCTCCAAATCGGGAGGAATAGGGTTCAAGCTGGTAATGGAAGTCAGGCTCTTGCATCCCCAAAACGCAGCCTGCTTAATAGATGTTACGCTAACTCCAATCTCTACTGACGTAATACCCGTGCAAAGGGCAAAAGCATATTCTGCGATAGTGTCCACGCTATTCGGGATTGTTACTGACTTTAGGCCACTAGAAACAAATGCGCGCATGCCAATAGACGTAACGCCATCTCCAATCGTTACGGACTCTAGACCCTTGCAATACTGAAACACCAACCATCCAATAGATGTGATGCTGCCTGGGATTGTGAGGGATGTCAAGTCGGCGCAACCATATTGAAACGCTAAGACATCGATGGATGTTACAGTGCTTGGTATCGTATAGGATGTGCCACGCTTCCTCTGCGGATACTGTTGCAGGATGGTTTTGTTTTTATCGAAAAGCACACCGTCTTCGGAACTATGATGGGCGTTATCCGTAGCGACAGTTATAGATGCTAGGTGTTCGCAGTACGCAAATGCCTCTTCCCCGACAGACGTCAGGCTGCCGGGGATCGTCACGGACGTTAGGTTTTTGCAACCTTTAAACGTTGCTCTTCCGATAAACAATAGGCTACTCGGGATAATCACGGATACCAACGCGGTGCAACTGTAAAATGCTGCAGCTCCGATAGAGTCCACCCCCTCTTCAATTGTCACAGACCCTAGGGCTGTACATTTGTAAAAAGCCCTGTGTCCGATAGATGCCACATTGCCAGGGATTGTGACTGACGTTAGGCGGGTGCAATATATAAATGCATCCTCACCAATATGGGTCACCGCGTTTTCAATAATCACATTGGTAATGCTATCCCTGATATCATCCCATGGAGCAGGGTGATGGACACCCGCGAAAATGCTATTTGGTTCGTTGGCGTAATCCCCCATCGCCCCATCGCCGCCTACCCTGAGCGTCCCGTCGTGCGAGAATGTGACCGTTGTCGCACCAGAAACCCACGAGCGGCTTATTATTGGACTAGGGGGAGCCGTCTCATCAGCAAGTGTATCTAGGTTCACATTCAAGCGTGTATCCGGACGTTCCTCCAAGCGCACACCCTGAAATCCATTACAGCCCCATCCCCCGATGGCCTGAACCGCGAAGGCGACTGTGAAACATATTATCACACGATTTTTACTCATAAGTCCTCTTACCATATATGAATTTATGTTTTGGGCTAGAGCCTTATCAGCCGTATTTCGGGAGGGGTATTCCAATGCCCATCCCACGGATTGCCGTTCTCCCCGCAACATTCATGATAACGCTCTGTATGTATGGTGAGGAGCAATGTGAATAGTTAGGGATTAATCGCTCATCTTCCCCATATCGTTCCTCTTCCTAAACCCCGTTGGCTCAAATATCTTTCGTACAAGCTCCCGCGTGACCTCGTCCCAGTTGGCGGCGGCGGCCTCTTCCCTGATGATGGGCGACGTGGTTTTCACCCTGCCGTAGCATATCGGCTTGCGCTCGCGGTTGTCCCAGAGAAGGAAGCTTGTTAGATAGACTAATTTCCGCGGGATGCCGGTGTAGAAACCCTGCTGCGCGCGCTCTTGGTAGTAGGGGTCGGTCTCGGTGCCTATGCGGATTTTGTCTAGGAATAGGACAAGCGAGGCTTCTTTACCCCCTTCAAATTTTACATGCGTGCCTATGTCGGGGACTTCGATGATAACGCTTTCGTCTATGGTTCTTACGCCCTCCTTTGTTACCAGATAGTCAAGTACCGGCTCCCCCCTAAACGCGTCCTTAACGTCTATCTCTTGCTTGATGTGCTTTGCCATTAGGTAATCAAAATGCCTCCACGCTAAGGCAGTTTCGCTTGTCTTATCCCCTTGGAGCCCAAGTGATTTTTTCAGGTTACCGAAGTAGATTACCTGCGGCGATTGGTCGATTACCGCGACGGCTACGGTCGCGTCGATGGCGAACTGTTTTTTGTAACCCTTGGCGACGACGACCCTGGTGGCGGAGCCGCCGCAACCGGTCAGGGTTAGCAGGGTTAGGGCTGTCGATACGGCAACAATCGTAACGATAGCGGTTGTTATTGCCGCGGCGTTATTTGTTTTTATCGATGCCATAGCGTTAATTCTGTTCATTGACGTTGACTTTCGCCGCGCGCTGTGCGCTGAACGCTGATTAAAAAAATTCCTTATAGAGCGCGTTGACCGCTTTCTTCTCATCCGCCGCGTCGATCCCGAAAATCATGCTGATCTCGCTGCTGCCCTGGTTCACCATCTTTATGTTGACCCCGGCCTTAGACAGCGCGCCGGTCGCCTGCGCCATCACGCCGACCTTGTGGACGAGCCCCTCGCCCACCACCGACACGAGCGCGATGCCGAACTCCGTCTTTATCTCGTCGGGCGCGAGCTGCTCGTCGAACGCGCGGATGATGTTGTTGACCGTCTCGGGCTTGAGCTGCTCCTGATCCAAAATCACCGAGATGTTGTCTACCCCCGACGGGCAGTGTTCGTATGACAGGTTCATCTCCTCGAAAATCGACAGCAGCCGCCTGCCGAAGCCCTTTTCGCGGTTCATCAAAAATTTTTGCAGCGTGAAGCTGCAGTACCCGCCGCCGGAGGCCACCCCTACGACGTCGCGCTCTTCCGGCAGCCTCTCGGAGACGATGAGCGTTCCCTCGTTGCCTATGTTGTTCGTGTTGCGCAGCCTGATGGGGATCTTCTTCCTCATCACCGGCCGCACGGCCTCCTCGTGGAGGACGTTGAACCCGATATAGGAGAGCTCCCGCATCTCCTTGTAGGTGACGGCGGCCACCTGCCGCGGCGAATCGACCATTTTAGGGTGCGCGCTGAATATGCCGTCCACGTCCGTCCAGTTCTCGTACTCGGAGGCGTCGAGCGCCTCGGCCAAGATTGCGCCGGTCAGGTCGGAACCGCCGCGGCTGAACGTGGCCACGTCGCCGTCGACAGTGTAACCGAAAAACCCCGGGAAGACGACGGCTTCATTAGCGCAGGCGGATTTTAGCGCGGAGAGGTTCGCCCCCGCCTCCGGCAGCGGCTGGGCGTCGCCGAAAACGGAGGTTACTACGAGCCCGGCGTCCTTGGGGTTCACGTAGCGCGCCTTGATGCCCACGGTATTTAGGTAATCGGCGAATAGGCGGCAGTTCATGTCTTCGCCGGCCGCCACTATCGAATCCCTGAACTTGCCCGGGTGGCTGTCGCGGGCGCCGAGGCGGGCGTCCAAGCCTCCCAAGGCCTCCTCTATCCTCGCCCTCCCGACGCCGAGCGGCTCGTAGATGGCGGCGAAGCGCGCCTTTATGGCCTCGAGCGGCGCGGCGCAATCCTGCCGGTTCAGCGCGCGGTTCACGGCGTCGATGAGTAGATCGGTGACTTTTACCCCCGCGTCCGGCCCCTTGCCGGGAGCCGAGAGGACGATGCAGCGGCGGTTTGCGTCTAAGCGCATTATCTCCACGATCCGCTCGATTTTCCGGCTTGCGGCGACTGAACTTCCGCCAAACTTGCTAACTATTAACCCCATATCAATACCCCTGTTACGCTCATTTACCTAAAGTGATTTATATCCAACAACCACTATGATATCCCATCAATTCGCCCCAACGCCCAAAACCTGGACGGCAAGCCCCCCAAAGCCGCCGCGTTATTTTTTTACTAAAAAAGTTGAAAAATACGTGGCGAAAGTAATAAAATTAGATTCGGTAACTATGACTTCCCAAAATATAAAAATAATCAAGTCTAAATATACATTATGGACATTAGCCGAGGTATATTATGGCGACAAGCAGTAAAGAATCGTCTTCGTCGTACCGCGTCGCGGCGGACGACGGGTCTCTTGCTCTCTACCTTAAAGAGATAAGCCGGTATAAGGCCCTGCCCATCGAGGAAGAGGCCAAACTCGCCGTGCGCATCCGCAGCGGCGACCGCGTCGCGCTCGATAAGCTCGTCAAGTCCAACCTCCGCTTCGTGGTCAGCGTGAGCCGCAACTACCAGAATCAGGGGCTCCCCTTGGTAGACTTGATAAACGAGGGT
This sequence comes from Chitinispirillales bacterium, assembly GCA_031254445.1. GTDB lineage: Bacteria > Fibrobacterota > Chitinivibrionia > Chitinivibrionales > Chitinispirillaceae > GUT77. The sequence goes on along the minus strand of JAIRUL010000171.1, from coordinate 755 downwards.
AACCTCGGGCTTATCCGCGCGGCTAAGCGCTTCGACGAGAAGAAAAACTTCAAGTTCATCTCCTACGCCGTCTGGTGGATACGCCAAGCGATACTGCAAGCGCTAGCCGAGCAGTCGCGCATTGTTAAGCTACCGCTCAACCGCGTCAGCGCTATCCACAAGATCGGGGTGGCCCAGAGCCGGCTCGAGCAACGGTACAGCCGCAACCCGAACGCCGACGAAATCGCCGACGAGCTAAACATCGACGCTCAAGACGTGCACGAGGCCGTCAAAATCGGGAACAGCCACTTCTCGCTTGACGCGCCCCTGCAAAGCGGGGACGACTCTAAGCTCTTAGACCTATTGCAAGACGAACACGCCGAAAGCCCCGACGACGGCGTGATGAACATATCGCTGCACACGGAGGTGGACAACGTCCTAGAGGCGCTCTCGGATAGGGAACGCGACGTGGTTAAACTATACTTCGGCATAGGCGAAGAGACCGCTTACACACTGGAGGAGATAGGCATACGCTTCAACCTAACCCGCGAGCGTGTAAGGCAAATCAAGGAAAAAGCGCTGAAGAGGCTGAAGCATAGCTCGCGGACGCGGAAGCTTAATCTTTTTAAGAGGTTTTACGAGTAACGTTTTTATTTTTTTGACGTTGACGTTGACGTTGACGTTGACGTTAAAAAGTCAAATTCTTTTAAATCTTTTTCAGACGAAGCCTACGGCTTCATAACGTGTGGCGGCTAAAGCCGCCACACAAAGTCAAA
>JAIRUL010000123.1 GCA_031254445.1 Chitinispirillales bacterium | reverse complement strand
CGATTGTGAAGTTTAAGCAGCAGTTTGAAGGGCAGTAAAAGTAGATGTTGATTTTGACGTTGATTTTGACGTTGACGTTGACGTTGACGTTGAAAAATCAAAATCTTTTAAATCTTTTTCAGACGAAGCCTACGGCTTCATAACGTGTGGCGGCTAAAGCCGCCACACAAAGTCAAAGTCAAAATCAACAATGCGCACAATCACACCCGTCGACGCCCTGATTTTGCTTGCGGTGATATGCGGCGCATTTTTCTCTGCCTCCGCTATCAAGTCTTCGCGCCCTGACCGCGTTGTTGTTTTCAGGCAGAACACCGCTATCGCAACCTATCCGCTGCATACCGATGTAGCCTTTACCGTTAGCGGGAAAAACGGGGCTGTTGACATAGAGATAAAAGACGGATACGCTATAATCGCCCACGCCAACTGCCCCCGGCAAATCTGTAAGCAAGCTGGCAAAATAAACGGGACGCTTGGGCAGCTTATATGCGCGCCCAACAATATCATGGTTCAAATTCAATCCGCGAAAAGCAGCGATGGGGTTGACGCCCTTGCATACTGAAAATCGCAACGGGGCAACAACGCTGTCCGCGCCGCTTACCTTAAATGGCGGCGCTACCCACGCCGCTTTGCAAAAGGCAATATGGCTATTAGCCGCCGTGGCGCTGAACGCAGCCGAGCTTGCAATTCCGAGAATACCGTTTTTGCCCTGGCTCAAACCCGGGCTTGCCAACATAGTCACCGTGCTGTGGATAATAAAATACGGGTTTAAGGACGCGCTTCTATATACCGCGCTACGGATTTGGATATCTGGGTTCTACTTCGGTTTTTCGCTGTTTACGGCCTCGCTCAGCCTTAGCGGGGGAATGCTGGCCACGGTTGCTATGGGGGCCGTATGGATTGCGCTCGGGCGGCGCGGGGTCGTGGGGACGGTGGGGATGGCCGTCATCGGCGCGTTATTCCACAACGCCGGGCAGCTCGCGGTCGTTTACTTTTTAATGGCGCGGAATATCGGGGTGCTGGGGCAAATCCCGTTTATGCTTGGAGCCTCGGCGGCCTTTGGGGGGATTGTCGGGGCGCTTGTGCCTATGGCCGGGAGGATATTGGGGTTTGACGGGGGTAATGATACCATCGCTAATCATAAAACCGCCAACGTCGCATCATCCCGCCCTGCCCGCCCTGTCAACATAATCGACAAACTTGTCATTGCCCTAACCTTTGCGGTATCAATAAGCCTTATGTTCGTTAATAGCCGGTACGTATTGATTGCCGCAGCGGCAACGTTTTCGCTAGCGTCGCTGCTATTAACCCCCAAAAAGCCGTTCGCGCTGATTTATCCTATAAAATTTTATATGCTATTCCTATTTATCGCGCTAACGCACCTCTTCTTCTCTTACGGCACGCGGGTCGACATCATGCCGTTCATGCCGTTTATCACCAATGAAGGCATAGCCGCGTTCATAAGCCAATCCCTGCGCCTATGGTGTTGGCTGCAAACCGTCCACATATTCAAGCGTTTCGGTTTCCACGAGATGTTTATCGCCGCGCTGTACCGATTTTTTCCAAACAATAGCGATACCCTCGAAGCGGGGATGATTGCGCTTGAGCATTTTCCGGAAATTGTCAGGTTCGCGAAGTCGTCAAAAAAAATTAAATTTACAGCATTGCTATTTCATCCTCAAATCGCGTTAGCGGAATATGTTGGGGGGATTGCTAGTAGGATAAATTCAAAATATTTTTAATCTTTTAATCTTTTAAAATCAAAATCTTTTTCAGACGAAGCCTACGGCTTCATAACGTGTGGCGGCTAAAGCCGCCACACAAAGTCAACGTCAAAGTCTTTAAAGCCTTCGGCCTACGGCCTCAGGCATTCCCATTCTTCTTCCTTACAACCAAATACTTCGAATAATTCGGATTTTCCTTCTTGAACCACAGCCCGCCGATCGTTGATATTACGGCCGCGCCCATGGCGCCTGTTATCATGTCCGTCATTGTGTCTTTTAGGCCGGTGCCCTGCTTAACCGTCGTCACGATGTATTGTACCCCGCCTACGGTTATCTCCGAGAGCCCGTCTTTCCACCGCTGCATGTTTAGCCCGAATGCGCTGTCTACCGCGAACTCGAACATCTCCCAGAGGGCCATAAGCGTAATGGCGAAGCAGAAAGAGAAGAGGGCCAAAAAGAAGGGCGACAGCCTGACCGTGCCGTCGTCCGCCCGGCTGTAGCCGTAGACGATGGAGAAGCCGCATAGGGATAGCACGACGCCCGCCGTGGCGTGCAAGACTTTATCGAAGAGGAAAATGTAGTCGTAGAACCTATATACCTCGCCCAAGACAAAGTGGGCCACTATGAAAGACGCTATGATTATCTGTATGAACGAGGGGATGTGGAAGTCCATCTTCGTGTACATGCGCACGGGGATGTGCATGAGCACGATGGTTGCCACGCATAGGGCGACGTGCTCGACCACCTTCTCGTTCGAGTTGACGCGCGGGGCGAGCGACGAGATGACGCTCGCCACCATGGTCGAGATGGTTATGAACCAGCATATGATGTACGTTATGAATACCTTGCGCGTGCTAAACATCCCCGACAGGGGGATCCGCGGCTTCTTTTCGGCGCTATTTGACGTCATTTTATAACCAATATCCTAACGGGCGGCGTTTTTGCAAAATTTGCGAGTACCAAGGCTCCAAGGTATAAATATAAATCGCGGCACGGAGGCAGTCAAAAAATCACCGGCCTGATTATCCGCTCCCCCGCGAACTCGCGCCTCGCCAAAACAGCGAACGCTAAGCCCATAAGCAGGAACGCCGCCGCCAAAATCAGCGGGTGCGCCGCCGTGTTGCTCGAAATTGCCCCGTAGACCGCCACCGCCGCCCCCGTCATAAAGAGGTTCACGAAGTGCAGGAAGCGCGGGTTGCCCATGCGCGCCGACAGATACGCGCTCGCGGCGGCGTTCAAAACCGTGGCGCCGAGGTAGAGCGCCGCGTCGGCGAGGCCAAGCGGCCGCGCGGCGCCCGCGTCCGGCAATAGAACCCGCCAAAGAAACGCCAGCGCCGCGCACACCGCGCCCATCGCCGAGGTCATGGCGATAACAAAAAACATCTTCCCGAAGAGCACCGCGTCCCGCGAAACGCCGGAGGTGATGAGCACCTCAAGCGTCCCGCTCACCCGCTCCGAGATGAAGACCGTCGCCGAAAAGTTGGCCGCGATTATCACCGAAAAGAAGACGAGCCAAATCCCGCCGCCGTCAAAGAGCAGGGAAAAGCTCCAGACAACGGAGATCACGGCGTAGACGGCGAACGTGCCCTTGTCGCTGTTTACCAGATTTTTTAGCTCTTTTTGCAGAATGGCGGCAAGGCCGGTCATTGGCGATCGTTATCCTTATAAATATTTCTGATTGCGGCCGAAAAATCCCCATCGACCCTCCGAACCTCGTAAATCTCGCATCCGGCGCTTACTAACGAATTGATGATTGCCGGGACGGCCTTTTCTCCGCGGCTTGCGGAAAACGTCCACACGTTTTCGTGAACGCCGACATCCTCGCCCCCGCAGCCGCCGATGATTTCCCCCCACCCTTCCCCGCCCCCCGCGCGCAGCATCCACACCGCTTGGCTTTCGCCTTTGCCAAGTTCGCTAATCACCCCGTCTTTAAGTATCCCCACGCGGTCGCATAGGTCGTCGATCGTTTCGAGCTGGTGCGAGCTAATGAGCACCGCGCCCCCGCGCGCCCGCGCCTCCCGGCAGGCGGCGCGCACCTGCTCTACTGTCTTTAAAAGCAGCATGATAAATAAATCTCCTCATACTTAAATCTCTATTATAGTCGACAAACCAATGTCAACAGGTTAAGGATAATACTTCGCAATTTGATTTTTGTGCCTGTTGCGTCTCCTGCACTATTATTAAGTCCAACTACGCTAATTCTT
>JAIRUL010000233.1 GCA_031254445.1 Chitinispirillales bacterium | reverse complement strand
ATGTCCGCTTCGCGCGCCTCGCCGGGGCCGTTTACGGCGCAGCCCATCACAGCTATCTTTATATTGGAATGCAACCCCGCGACCATCTCCTCCACGCGCTCGGCTATGCCGGCGACGTCTACCTGAGTCCGGCCGCAGGTCGGGCAGGCTATGACGGTCGGCCCGCCCATAAGCCCAAGCGACTTCAGAATCTCCTTCGCCGCGTATATCTCCGAGACCGGGTCGCCGGAGAGCGAGACCCGCAGCGTGTCGCCGATACCGTCAAGCAGAAGCGCGCCCAGCCCCACCGCCGACCGGATCGACCCGCTCCGCGCCGTCCCCGCCTCGGTGATGCCTATGTGCTGCGGGACGTCCGACCGCGCCGCAAGCTCGCGGCAGGCCGCGACGGTGGCGAGCACCCCGCTCGCCTTTATCGACACAATAATGTCCCCAAACCCCTCGCCCTCGAAAAAACCTATCCAAAAGAGCGCGCTCTCCGCAAGCGCCGCAGGAGTCGGCGACCCGTGCTTCTCCAAAAGGCGCTTCTCGAGCGATCCTGAGTTCACCCCGATGCGTATAGGCACCCGAGCCGCGCGCGCCGCCGCGATCACCGCCAAAACCCGCTCCTCAGAGCCGATGTTCCCGGGGTTGATCCGCACCTTGTCCGCCCCCGCCTCAATCGCCGCAACCGCCAGCCGATAGTCAAAATGTATGTCGGCGACAAGCGGGACCCTCGTCCGGCTCTTTATCGCCCGAAACGCCCCGACCGCCTCCGCGTCCGGAACCGCAAGCCGCACAATCGAACACCCCGCCGCCTCAAGACGCGCAATCTGCGCAAGCGCCCCCTCGACGTCATGCGCCTCGGCGTTGCCCATAGACTGGATGACAATAGGATGCCCGCCGCCGATTGGGATGCCGCCGACAGTTACGGCGCGCGTGATTTTTCGATTTATCATAGCAGCTGCGTGATCCATATATCCCTAAAATACATCCAGATACCGCACAAAATCAAGGCGATCATAAAATGCCACGGGGAACGCGGCGGCGGGGCGGGCGTCGCGACATCCACCACCTTATTTTTTGAATCCTACCCATAATACTGCGGCATGATGTATATTGATTTTTATGTTTCCGTCCATCCTATCCAATGAAGCCGCGTTTAAGCACGGCGTGACGGAAACCAACATCCGCCACGCTTTGTGGCATCCGATACACGAGCAAACGCTGGAGCAATATGCAAATAAATGGCTTATCATCGGGTATGACGCCGCCGGAAACCTTATTGAAATCGCGTATAATGTGATAGACGACGATACGGTTAACGTGTTTCATGCCATGCCGTGCAGGAAAAAAATTTTAAGCCAACTTAATTTATAGGAAGAGGGAAAAAATGGCTCGAATGACGGAAGAAGAGGCCTATGCGTTGGATGAAAAAATTACCAATGCCGACATAACGCTCAAATCGTGCGAGAATGGCGTATTTACCCGTCAGCGGGATTTGATCGACGCCTTAGACCGCGCAAGCTCGGACTACATCATGGTCCGCGCCTCGGCGACCGGTAAGATGCCGATGCAAGTTTTGAGCGAAGTGGTGCACGAAAAGATTGCCGCTTCTATGTAGGAGCGGCGGCGCGTAGCGGCATACTTTTAAAAATTTTGATTTTTATCGGTTCTTTCACTAAAAACAGACGCAGAAAGGATGGCCCCGATGATAATAAAAACGATAAAACTCTACCTATACGCGGCTCTAGCCATCGCAATCGCCGTCGCCGCCGCCATAATCTTTTTCTCCCCGACCAAGGGCGGCCTGTTCGACTCCAAGCTCGGCGACTCCGTCAGCATCCACGCGATAGCGCGGCAGTACCTAGAGACCGCGCAAATGATCTCCTCGCAGTGCAAATACAACGACGTCTTCGAGTTAAGCGAGGAAAAGCTGAAGAACATATACGGAATGTCGATCCCCGGAACCGAGAGGCACGCGATAATCAAAGCCAGCGGAACCGTCTTCCTCGGCATCGACTGCAAAAATATCGCTGTTGACACAACGCGCGCCGATACCCTGTTTATCACGTTCCCCCCCATCGAGATCATCGCCCACGAATTCGAATTCACCGCGATACACGACCTGAGCGGAATCTTCAGAAAATACAACATCAAAACCATCCCCGACCTGAGAAGCAATTACAAACGAAACGTCGAGTCCAGCACCATAAAAGACAAAACCGCAATCTCGATGGCGCAAACGTCAATGGAAAAAGCTTTCCGAAATATCCCGACGCTAAAAGAGGTGCCGATAGCTTTCATGTGGGAGACGCCCGCTAAGAGGCCCACCGTAGACTTCAAGCGGGAGACGCCGATTGACTTGAAGTGGGAGCTCGGCGGGGAGTGAGGCGCGCGAGATTCAGCTCCCAATCACTTAAAAACTTTCTTTGGCACCGCAAACTCTTTCATAACCCCTTGTTCAAACAACGCCTCAGTGTTGCTCTGTACCACTGTGGTTATATTGGCCGTGTAGATGTTTCTCACGTTTATTCGCCAACCTACCCTATACCTATCGTTCCCCATTCTGTCAACTTTGCCCGCCTCAAAAAATCTTACTAGCCCCCACTCCCCCGTGAACCTCATCTCTTCCTGCGCCTTGTCCGCCGTCGTTAGGCGCAGAACTATTGCCTCTTCGCCCGGGTTTCCTTGCGTTCTGGTTACTGTCTCCGGCAGGCTGCCTTGGAACGCTAATTGCTTTTCGCCCATGAAGAATTGCACGTCGCCGCTGCTTGATTTAAATGGGTAGAATACCAGCTCGTAGCGTTTTGCTTTTCCGTCTTTTTTAAAAAAGTTATCCGCTACCCTCTCTGCCCCGTTGTAGCAGCGCAGTATGCCCTCGTCCATCGACAGCGGCAGCGATGCCGAGCGTCCCGCGCCCTCCCAGCCGCGCGATGTCCTTTCCGTTAGGCCGGCCAAATGCTTATCGCGGTACTTCCACAGTACGCCGCCCTGCGGCTTGAAGAACTCCTCGAAGTCGCTCCACGCCAAGTCGTTTCCGCTTTTGTCTAACGGGTAACGGCCGGATAGCTTACTGTTGTAGTGGTTGACGACCTCCGCGCTCCAGCTCTCCTCTATCTCTTCGGCCACGGCTTTCGCGAGCGCGCTTGCCGCAATGTCTAACGGCGGCTCGAAGACGCGCTTCAACGGCGCGGAGACGGCGGCGGGCATGCCCGCCCACGCGCGGTCAAGCTTCCTGCGGCAATCTTTGAGCGGATCTTCGCCGCGCGACGCGAAAACGGAAGCGTAGCCGCCCCGCTCGCCGCACAACCTGATTTTGTCGGCGAGGGCGCCTATGCTCTTCTGGTAATCATCGAACGCGCCGGCAGTCAGAAACGACCGTAGCGGTTCGAAGAATTTGTGCGCCTCCGCGAACGGATCCTTAACGCTGTGCGTAAAACTCGCGGCGCTGCCGCGCAGCTTGCTAATCTGACCCTTAATAGACGACACCGAAACCGGCGCGCCTTGCGCTGCGATTAAGCCGCCAGCGGGTTCCGTAGCGAGCGAACAGACGGTTGCCAGCATCCTCTTGACCTCTGAGTCGCGCGACGCAAGCATATCGAGATCGCGCGATAGAGCTGGCAAACCGGGGTTGATGTTTACATGGACGTTCCTAATGAAATCTAACCAGCGGCGGCATAGGTCGTCCGTGTATAAAGAGACTAACTCGTTTAGCAACTTTTCTTCGTTGACAGCTGACGTAACAGGCCCCATAACCCAATCCGCCTTGAACGGAGCCTTAGACGCCTTTATGAGCTCGGGATAAGCGGCCTGCTCCCATCCGGCGCGCGTGTAGACGTCGCCTATGTCGCGGCCGTACCTCAACAGCTCGCTTCCGCCTATATATTGGGATATGCTTAGCGGACGGCGCTGCGAGAGGAGCTTATCTACCGCGCCGGCGTACACGGCTGTGGCGCGCGGGGCGGCGGCGAGCCTTTCACGCGCGGATTGGACGGTTTTTGGATCGGCTATGGCCTTGTAACGGCCTTCGGCGGACAGCTTTGCTACGGCGCTGATATTTGCCATAAGGATTTCTTCATCAACGCGGAACGTTTTTTTCAACGATAATCCAAGCCTATAAGCGATAGAATCCGCGTTGACGCCTTTTACCTGATTGCCTCCCGCCAATAACAGATACATCTCCAAGTCGCGGTAAAGCGCCCGGTGCTCGTCGCCTAACAATTCACCCGAGCGGCCGGCTATCCGCCGGGCGATAGATGATTCGAGAAAGCGCGCGGCAGGCTCCACTATTATCCGCTCCGACGCGGCGATGTACGCGCCGCGCACCTTCGCTCGCGCGCTTTCCGTCCTGAAGATCAGCCTGCCCGGCGCCTTAACGCTTCCGTGGAGATAGCCGTAGGACGCGCGCAGCCTTTCGAGCGCGGCGAATTGATTCCCGACGGTCGGCTCGCCGGCAAATATCGAAGCGAGATCTGATTGAAGCGCCCGTAAATGCATCGCGTCGCGCACACCGCCGCCGGCAAATAGGAGGAGCGCCGCCGCCCAAACAAGCGCTACGAGCGAATACACAACCGCTTTCTTTATATAGCATGGTAGCGCCCACGCCCCTGCCTCTCTTATCTTTACCTTAGCGTTTGGGATAGCATCGCTAATCAACCTTCCGGAGAGCGCGGCGCCACCCGTAAAACCAAAATCATCGCCAGCCTGTTTACTTGACGTAAAGTAAAAACCGCAAAACCGCGCCCCGTCCCTCCCGCGCCGCCCGCGCTGCCTAAAAAACTCCGTAAAAAAAGCTGTTATTGGGATCTCCGCAAGCAGGAATTGGGATAAAAAACGGTACAGCAGCCTATTTCTGCCATAATCCTTAGCATTGTCCGCGCTGACCACCCTCATCATGCATAAATCCGCAAGCTCGTCGTACAGCCCCCTATAATGCCGCCCAAAAACCTCGCAAGGCGGACGCCCAAAATCGGAGTCGCCTATGGTGACGCCGAGATAGGGGATGCATCCGGCAATCTCGCTATCAGAAAAAAACTCGCAAAAGCCGTCAATCCTATCGGCCTTGCTAAATACAAAGTAAACCGGCGCTTCATATCCGGTAGCAATCGCTACAGCGTCCGCCTGACTACGCAAATCGGCGGCGAGCCTATTAAGGCGCTCCCTGTCCATCGCTATCAATTCGTATATGTCAACGAATAAAAGCAGCCCGTCAATAGCGCGGCGCTGTAGGAATTTATGCTTGGGGACGATGCCGCACAGCGTTCTCCACTTATCGGGCGAAGAAACAATAACGCCGGGGGCGTCGATGTACACCGCGTTCCCCGCAAAGAACCAGCGCGGAACCCCGCCGCCGCTTGTCACGCCGCTTTCCGGATAGACGAACTCATAAGCCGCGCCGGACCTCGCAAAAAAGGTTGACTTCCCGCTTCCACGCTCGCCGCCAACCAGCAGCCAAGGCCTCTTGCTAACATCGATTCTGCGGGAGAGGCCGCTTAATAGCCCCCGGTTGCGGCTGCCGGCGCGGGCGTAGGCGTTGACGGCATTGGCTACGGCCTCGTTATATGGTGATTTTTCGTTTTTCAATTGACATATCCATATGTTTAAAGTTAAAATCTTAGAATCAAAAGATTAAAGTCAAAATCTTTAAAAGCTTTAAATTCTTTTGGAGACGGGGCTCCGCCCCGTAACGCCCCGATAGAATAGCCCCCCTTTCAATGCCACCCCAAAAGAAGAGGCGGGGGGGGGCACTGTTTGAAAACAAGCGCCCCTGCGGGGTGCGAAAAGCGGTAGGCCAACGGCCTATCCATCCTATATGCGCCCTATAACGGTACGGTAAAATTACGATGCTACATTTGGCTCAAAAATTCTGTAATGCCCCTCAATGATACCAAATAAATAACTGCGGTTATCACCATCGACACTGCCGTAGCGCCGCATAAGTACAGTATAGTCGGTACGCCGCGTTTCCGCGCTTTTTCTCTCCTAGCAACGGGGCGTTTCCACGCTGCGGTTTTTACGCGGATGTCGCGGAGCATGACGCCTAGGCTCTCCGCTACCCTTGCGCAGCGGCGCATATCGGAACCTTCGTACATGCCTTTCAACCCCAAAACTAACGATATGAAATAGGCTTCCAGCACGTCGATATTCGGCTCGCGCGCGCTTATGTGCGCCTCTAATTTTGAAAAAAACTTCGTCCCTGCGATAATCTCGCCGAAATAGCGCAGCTGAAGCGGCCGCTCCGTCCAATAGTAGCGGTACTGCGGATTGCTCAGAAACGTCTCGTCCACGAGAGCGGCCAAAGGATAAATAAGCTCCGGCGCGGCGGCGCTATGCAGATGCTTGATCCTGCACTGCTTGACGATAGCGTCGAACTTGGCGCAAAGCGAGCCGTGCAGGCGGTCAAGGTCGGACGCAGAGGGCAAAGCGGAGATTCCGGTGACCGCGTAGACGATCTCGGCGCAAAGCCGCCTTACCGAACGCGGGTATTTGTATTGGCATTGATTATCGCTATGTGTCAATTTACCCTAATTATCCTTTCGTAATTAAGTTCATTCGCATAATTTTTATTGCATTGACGGCAACCCCCACAAATCACCCCTGATACTTCAACGCCAAAAGCTCAATCTTCATATCAGGGTAGCTGCCTCCGGAAAAGTGTATTCCAAGCGTCCCCGACGCCTCCACTGCCTCCCATAACGGCCCGCTCCTGTCCACGGCAAAGTATACGTACTCCGGCTTAGCCGCCAACCCCTCGGGAATGCTCCTAACGTGTATTAGCGGCAGGCCCTGCAGGGACGACGATATCAACAAATCCAGCTTGTCGCGCGAGCCGACTTTCACGCGCTGCAGCACGTCCACGAGCATCTTCTTCTGCTCCACTTTCGCGCTCACGCCTATGAAGAGATTTACGCGCGTAGCAAAACGCTCCTCGGGGAAGCGGCAGTGCCACGTCGCAAGGTTTACCTGCTCAAGCGGAAGCGAGAGGCAGTTCGTCCAAAACTCCACCTTGAGCGACTCGCGTATACGCTCGGCGAGCGCGGTGAACGTTGCGGCGGGATCGTCGTGGTCGAACGGCGGGACTCTGTCAAGCGACAGCGCCGGGGAAAAACTCAGCAGGCTGCCGCAGAGCATTGTCAAATGCGTATAGTAGTCGAACGGGTGAATCTTCGGCATCTCCGAGAGGCGGCTTAATAGCGGCGTGTGCGCGCACAACATATTCAGCATCCTAAACGCGTTCTCCTCCGACTGCGAGAATAACGCCTGCCCCCACTCGCTTTGCCTGCGGCACCGCGCGAGCGAGCCGATGCGCGCCCATAAAAGCTCGAGCAACCCGCTTATCGCTCCGCGCAAAACGTCGGAGACCCGCGTAAAAAGCACCGGCGGCGAATACTCGCGCCCAAGCTCCATGTAGCCGCTACCGGTGCGAGAGAGGCGGGCGACGCGCAGCCATACGCATCCGTCAAGCGACTCGCCCTCGAAGCGGATTAAGTAGCGCGGCTCGCCGACCTCTATCTCCTTGCCGTTATCGCACGCAAATTCGTCGGGGATGGAGACGGTGCGCTCGATGTAGCGGTGCTCGGCGGGATGCGCCGCGACAGCGCTTATCGGAAGCGCCAAGTAGACGTCAAGCGACAACTGCTCGGGGCGGCAGTAGGTAGCGAACGAGCGCGAGAGCGTCTTGCCGGACGTTAACAAATCGAGCGCGCCGGATGACGAGTTGATTCCAAAGCAACTACCGTCGGGAAAAACGCCCGACGCGCGGCTGATTGTGAAATTCCCGCCGAGCAGGGCGTCGCGGTCAATCTCAAGCTCGGTGAAACCGTACTGAAACCCGCTGTAAATCAGCGACCCGACACGGGCGTTGACGTGGGCGGTTTGCAGGCGCTCGGACGCCTGGAAGTGCTGGGGCTGTAAAAACATCCCCTCTTTCCAAAGAACTTTGCCGTGGGTGAGCATAGGGGTGTAACTCCGTGTGTTAATGTTTAAAGTCGAATTCTTTTTAAAATCTTCTTCAGACGAAGCCTACGGCTTCATAACGTGTGGCGCAGAGCCGCCACACAAAGTCAAAGTCAACATC
>JAIRUL010000024.1 GCA_031254445.1 Chitinispirillales bacterium | reverse complement strand
CTGTGCTCCCACTCCGGCTCGGCGATGGAGGCGCTCAAATTCCCGAGGTCGGTCGCGTGCTCGGCGACTCTAAGCCCGGGCACCCTAACGTCCATAACGGCCTTTTCGAGCGCGTCGGGTATGTTGAACGAGTGCTTGTGGACCTCGACCTCCAAGACCGCGATAGCGTCCATAAAGTTTTTGTACTCGGTGCGTATCTGCTCGTACATCTCCTTGCCCTTTTCGGTGGTCAAAACCTTTTCGAGCACCTTAAGGAGCTCATTGACGCGTTTCTCGTAGCTTTGTATGGCCGCAAGCTGCGCTTTCTTGTCGGTCGGGCTGGACATCGGCAGCGTTCGGACGGCCACGCGCATATTGGCTAGGGCAAGGTTGATGTCGCCGCTGGTCTTGATGGTGCTTAGCCTATTTATGTACATATTGTCAACCAAGCCGTTCAGCGTGCCGGCGTTGGAGATGCCCATAACGCCTATGAACGCGGCGATGGCGGCTACGAGCAAGAAGCTGACAATGAGCTTGACAGAAACCTTGACGTTGTTGATGGCACCCATACTGCTATTACCTCCTTCTGTTTGTCCGGCCAAATGCCGCCGCGCCCTATCGGGCGCATGGAGCGTTTGACCGGTTGATGCGGTTATATGTGTAAAATCTACCCGGCAAGTACCAATAATAGCAAGAGTACGTTTTAGCCAAGCGCATATTGTCACAAAAATTTTAGATGTTGACGTTTATGTTGACGTTGACGTTGACGTTGTCGTTGACGTTGTCGTTGACGTTGTCGTTGACGTTGTCGTTGACGTTAAAATCAAAAGATAAAATTCAAAGCCGTTTAAATCTTTTGGGGACGGGGCTCTGCCCCGTAACGCCCCGATATAGTAGCCCCCCCGTCCATGCCCCCCCACCTATGGTGGCGGGGGGGCACCGTTTGAAAATATGCGCCCCTTTGGGGCGCGGGGGGTCAAAGGCGGCTGGGTGGATGGTTTTGACGTTGACTTTGACTTTGTGTGGCGGCTTTAGCCGCCACACGTTATGAAGCCGTAGGCTTCGTCTGAAAAAAGAATTTAAAAGAATTTGGCTTTTATAGGCTTCGTCTGAAAAAGATTTTGATTTTAAAAGATTAAAAGATCAAAAGATTAAAAGATTTAAAAGATTAAAAGACTATAAGATTAAAAGGTTAAAAGGCTTTTTTACCGCCACCCCGTTTGCACAAATAGTATATTATATTTAGGCATTTAGGCATATTTTTTTTTCAAAAGAGACAAAGGCGTTCGTTATGGCTATCCAAGTAATCCTTGCGGCGGGCATGCTTGCCGCGTTATTTATCCTGTTTTTGGTGATAAGCAGGGCTGTGGGCAACATCGACAACTCGCTCTACAAGCTTGAGTACATGGTGCGCAAGGATTGCGACGTGCGCCTTGAGTCGCTTGAGCTGAAGTTTAAGATGAGGGCGGCGGACAAGAAGTTCGACGAGCTTTACGGCCCGCGGTTCAGCGCGGAGGACATACAGAATGCGGTCGACGGCAATGAGTGACGGCGTGGTTGCGAGGGGCAAGATATTGGTCTTTTCGGCGCCGTCGGGGGCGGGGAAGACCACGATTTTGGAGTTTCTTTTGAGGGCGGTGCCGGGGCTTGTCTACTCGGTTTCGGCCACCACGCGCAAGCCGCGCGCCGGCGAGGTGGACGGGGTGCACTACTTTTTTATGGGCATGGAAGAGTTCGAGGCCAAGGCGGAGAGGGGCGAGTTCGCCGAGTGGCAGAAAGTGCACGGCAACTGCTACGGCACGCCGCGCGCGTTCATCGATTCGGTTGTTTCGAGCGGGCGGCACATTCTCATGGACATAGACGTTTTCGGGAAGAAGACTTTCGATGCGGCCTACCCCGAGGCGGTGGGGGTGCTTATCGTCCCGCCGTCGGCGGAGGTTTTGGAGGCGCGGCTTAGGGCGCGCGGGACGGACGACGAGGGGACTATAAGCCTGCGCCTTGAGAACGCGCGTACCGAGATGGCGTTTGCGCGCACGGAGGGCAAGTACGAGTACGAGATAGTGAATGATAACCTTGAGGCGGCGGAGGCCGAGGCGGCCGCGCTGATAAGGACGATTATCGGCGGATGAATTCGGCAGAGCACCCACAGACGGCGGCGCAGGCCGCGCTGCTTTTCCCCCTTGACGGGCGCGAACTTCAAATCGGGCGCGATGCGTCGTGCGACATTCAGTTGACGGGGGTAGGCGTATCTCGGCGCCACGCGGTTATCAAGTGCGACGCAGTGCGCCCCGTGGTTGTGGATTCCGGCAGCAAATGCGGCACGTCCTTAGACGGCGCGCAGGTAACGGAAGCGGCGTTGCGGAGCGATTCCGTTTTGACAATAGGCGTCAACGTTCTTAGGGTAGACATCGACGAGGCGTCCATAAGCCTCACGCTGCTAAACTCCGGCGGCGACGACTCCACGTTTAGCGACTGCGGCGGCGACACAATAAGGATTGGGCGCGACGCCGCGAACGACATCTGTTTGCCGCACCCGATGGTGTCGCGCTTCCACGCGGTTGTCAAGAAGGCGTCCGGCGGTCTTGTCGTTACCGACCAAGGCAGCGCTAACTCTACTTATGTCAACGGCAGCCCTGTGGGGTCGAAGTCGCTATCCGAGGGCGACGTTGTGCATATCGGGCCGTTTCGGTTCTACGTCACCGGCGGGAAGTTCTGCCGCGCCGACGACGTAAGCAAGATAAGGATAGAGGCCCGCGCCTTAGGCGTGCGGATAGGCGGGAAGAAGCTGCTTGACAACGTGAACCTGACGATAGAGCCTGGCGACTTCGTCGCGCTCTTGGGCCCCTCCGGCGCGGGAAAATCAACGCTGTCCAAAGTATTGTCGGGCCAGCTCGCCCCTACCTCCGGGCGGCTCTTCATGAACGGCTTCCCCGCCGCGAAATTCGGCGCGGCGTTTGCCCGCGGCATCGGGTACGTGTCGCAGCAGATACTTTTGAGGCCGGAGTTGACCGTATGGGAGACGCTCTCCGACCAGAGCCTAATTAGGCTTCCCGGCGACAGCGCGGAGAAAGAGCGGCTTATCCGCGCCACCGAGGTGCTTGAACTCATGGAGCTTACGAAGCAGCGCGACAGGCGCGTGGCGAACCTCTCCGGCGGCGAGGCGCGGAGGCTGCACGTGGGCGTGGAGCTCCTAGCGTCGCCGTCGGTGGTGATTTTGGACGAGCCTTTGGCCGGCCTCGACCCGGGGCTCGTCGGGAAGTTCATGCAGCTATTCAGGCGCATCTGCGACAAGGGGCACACGCTCATCCTCATCACGCACACGCTTGAGCAGCTTGAATTGTGCAATAGAGTAGTGTACAT
>JAIRUL010000301.1 GCA_031254445.1 Chitinispirillales bacterium | reverse complement strand
AAGCTCCGTGCGGGCGTAAAACGTGATGTGGCTCGCCTCGCCGCCGGAACCGTTAGCTATCGAGACAAACTGCATCATGCCCTCTATGTCGCGGCCGTTGAAGAAGCCGGGCATATTCGCGCCGAAAGCGAAACCGTAGTGGCCAATCCCGCTGGGGTCGAAACCCATTAGCACATAGAGCTTGAAGATGCGCAGGATGTTCGCGCCGATTTTTTGGGTAAAGTCCCACGGCATGTCTTTCACGTTGCCGGGCTTAAAATCGCCTTCGCCGGCAAGAAAGTCTTTTAGGACGAAGTCCGCGCCGTAGTAAATGCGCCGCTCCCAAAAGTCGGAGAGGAGCGAAAACCTGAGCGCCGCGGCGTATTTTTCGTCTGTATCCATTATCATATTTACGAAGTTGTTGGTAGAGAGGCCTAAGATGTGGTTGCCGAGCAGCTGGTGGCGGATAACTTTCCACGTGAGGCCGACGTCTACGCCGAAACCGAACCTCGTGGCGTTTTCCGTCTCACTTCCGGCGCCTCCTGTAAAGTCGGAGATGTTTTGCAGTATGATATTGAGGTTGCCGCCCACCGTCAAGCCGGCCCACACGTTACGGGCGTAAGAGAGGGCTATGAAGTGGCCCTGATCCCTGATTTTCTTACCGGTAGTTGCGCCTCCATCGTCCGTCTCATCGAACGGGTTAACGCCGTGCATCAGCCACGACACGCCCGCCGCGTCATAGAGGCCGAGCGGCATATTGAAGCCCGCCTCGTGCGTGTTGAACTCCTCAAGCGTGTTGGCGAAGAGGAAGCGCAGCGCCATATAGTTCTCTTCGTTGACATACGCAGGGTTGGTCACGCCCGAGTACATCGAGTAGACGTGGCGCCAGCGGTCGGTAATAAGATACTCGCCCGGAAGCCCTTGCGCCCACACATGCGACGCGGCGGCCATCACCGAGGCGGCGGCCAGCGCAAGCCGAATCTTTGCGATTCTACGGTTAAACAATCTTATCATAATTGCCTCGTCCTTATTTGTCCGTCGGTTAATAGTTTAGTCTTGCGCCAAGGTTTTCATCGTCAGAGCCCTTAGACTTGCAGCACTGGCCCGGATCAGGCTTGAAATTCATGCCCGAACGCGGCGCTATGAACGCGGGGTCAAAAGCAAAATTGTTGTCGGGGAGCGGCTTGCCGGGCTGGTAGAGGTTGCGCCAAAAGTTGTTGGACGACACCTGAATCTTCTCCGGCTCCTGCAAGACCTTGAGCCCGAACTTCTCGTTGAACGCGATAACGTTGTTCTCTATAATGAACTCCGACGAGCCGCCGACGGCAATTCCGTGGTTGCCGTTGTAAGCGATGGAGTTGTGGTTCACCGTAGCCGCGGTAGAACGCACATCCCACCCCTGAATGCCCGACGCGCGGTTGAACGCGATAATGTTGTCCTGAATCTTGGGCAGGTGGCGCACCGCGATGATGCCCGTCATCCAGTTGTTTACGATTCGGCAGGAGTTTATCTCGTTGCCCATGTCGCTCGAAAAGATGCCAACCGTGCCGTTGCGCACCTCAAACCCCTCGATAATGCAGGTCTTAGACATCGTGACGGCCGTGCCCCGCCCGCCGCCGTCTATCTTCGCCTCGAAGAGCGACGTCGATATTAAAATCACGCCCGGAGCCATAATGACGTTTTCGCGGTAAACGCCCGGCGCGACCTTAACTGTGTCGCCCATACGAGCCGTCACCATAGCCTCCGAGATGGTCTTGGAGTCGGACGGAACACTGATCACCTCCGCGGACGCCGCGCCGAAAAGACCCGCCGCGCACGCCAAAACGGCAACTATACGGTTTCTGATATTCATGGCAAAACTCCCATAATGTATGGTTTGGTTTTTATTTTTCAATGCAATATCCTCGAACCGAGGTTCTGATTGTCCGTCCCAAGCCCGATGCTGCGCGACTCTTTCAGCAAATTGAAATTGAACCGCTTCGCGTCCGTAAAAAGCGGGTCGGCAGATATGTTGTCGGAGGGGAGGTTGCTAGAAATCCTCGCGTTCATGTAAAAATTGTTGTTGATAAGCTCAACGCGCACCGTCTCCTCGGAGGGCTTGATGCCGAACTGGTCGTTAAAGGCGATTATATTGTTCTCAATCGTTATCGAAGTGTTGCCGCCGAGAGAGATGCCGTGGTTCGCGTTGAACGCTATGGTATTGTGGTTTATAGACCCGCTCGTAGTGCGCACATCCCACCCCTGCACGCCCGACCCCTTGTTGAACACGATGAAGTTGTCCTCCATCTTAGGCAGCGTGCCCACGCACATCACCCCGCTCTGAATGTTGTGCATAACCCTGCACTGGCGGATAGACGCCTGCGCCGAGGTCGAAAAAATGCCGATAGTCCCGTTGCGCACCTCAAAGCCGGATATAACGGAGGCGTTGCCCATAGTAACGATAGTCCCCCGCCCGCGCCCGTCTAAAACCGCCTTAAAAAGGTTCTCCGCCACAAGCGCCACCCCCGGCGCGACAAAGACGTTCTCCTTGTACACGCCGTCTTTCACCTTAACGGTATCGCCGGGGCGCGCCGCGGCCATGGCCACGCCTATGCTCTTAGCCTGAGGCGACGGGACAACCGCCGTCGCGGCGAAAAGCGGCAACGGCAACGCCAGCGCGACGGCAAACAGCGCCGCAAATATTCTATGCAATCTGCAACCCATCAAGTTTAAACTCCCCCTATCGCCGAATTAAGCCCCCCCGCGCCGGCCACCGGAGCGGAAACACCACTTATACTAATATAATTTAATATCGCCCGCGCCGCTTTGCTTTGTTAAAAAAAATTTATTGCGCCGCCATAAAACCCAAAGCGGCGCCGCCCTCCCGCAACCCGGGGGCGCGGCGCCCGCGTTAAGCCCAAACAAATCCCTACGGCACTACCGTAACCGTCCCGTTCGCCGTGGCGGTGGTGCCGCCGCACCGGCCAAGGCCCACATAGGTAACATTGTGCGTAGAACCCGGCGTCAAATTGCCCGGATCAAGCGTACCGCGGTCTACAATGTACTGCCACGCCGTATACCCGTCGTTGCCGGTCGCGGTAAACCCTGTTTTCCATTTTTCCTCCCACTTATCGCCCGATATGGAAAGCGAGAGGTTTCCGGTTCCGGTAGTTGTCACAGTCGGCGGAATATCGCCACCGTCGCAATCGTTACGGGGAAATGCGACATAAACGTAGCGGGAAATCGTGACCCCCCTATAATTCGCCCCATTCGGCGCCGTCCCGCCTTGAACCATATACGAAGCGCTTTTTTGTCCGGCACTCGTGGTACTCGGCGAACTAACAATGGCCACCACGCTATCATTTAATGTTACCTTATTCCCGCCGGACATAAAATAGACGCTCTCAACGCCTATCTCACGATAGGTACCGCCTATAAATACCGACGTATCGGGGTGCTCTATCGTTTTGCCCCCTATAGAATGCTTGTACGATTTCAACACCACGGTCACTATCGGCCCCTCGTCGTACTTGGGGGTCACGGTCACCGTCCTTGTAGCGCTGGCTAATCTGCCGCCGGGCGCATGGGTGTAATAGGTTACGGTGTAGGACTTGGCGACCGTATTCGGCACATCTACACCGCTTGCGTTGACCGGGCTTGTCACCAACCTTTGAATAACGGCGCCCCCGTCCTTAACTACTATAGAGTCAAGGGGAAGCGGCACCTCCTCGCCGCCGCCGCAGCTGCGGTTGTTGTAATAAGCCCTCACGCCCGGGTCTCTGTAAGGGGTGTTGACCTCAAACGAGTGGGTGGCCTGCCCGCCCGGCTCAAGCCAAACCACCGCGCTATCAGTAGGCGAACAATTGTACTCGGTTATGTTGAGAATTCTTTCGGCTGTGCCGCGAGGCGTAACGCCGTCGGGGCACGGATCTTTTTCCACTATGTAGGTTATTACGTAACCTGTGCCTTTTCCCGGCATACCACCGGAGGGATATTCTACCCGTTTGCCTGTGCCATCGGTAAGCTCAGGGGTTTTTGGAGTGCCGACGTTAAACATTATATTCCCTTCATTACCTACAAGCTCTCTAAATCTGTTTGATTCGCTCGTATTTATGCTAACCTCTTTAGAGCCGACAAGCGTCACTATTGGCGCCACCTTATCGCACTGGTATTTCGGACTCGAAAAAAGATCCGCCGTGCCGTTATCATTCGTCTTCAGCACACTGTCTTTGTTGTTCAAAAAAGACGTATCTTTATATAAGAAATTAGTGCCTTTCTCGTCCAACGGGTTGTCGAACTTAACGTCCGTACAGACAAAGGCAATCAACGCCGCCGCGCACAGCGCCGCCAATACGATAACCGGTGTTATTTTCTTCATGCTTCCTCCTCAGAAAAAGAACGTAACGGCAAACCCGCCCAACCCTATGCCCGCCAAAACATACATGGTATTGCGTAAAAATATAGCGGAATCAAGATCTTTCCGCATCTCTTTGACCTTGCCGGGGTTTTCCCCGTCCACCGCCGCCCCGCCCTCGCCTTTCGATTCGCCGGGGCTGCCGTAGGTGCTATACTTCTTATATGTATCGGCTATGGTAACGTTGTCCACAATAACCCCGGTAGCGATCCCCCCCGCAAGGAGCGCCGCCCCCGATATCCGCAAATAGAACATAACCGGCGAGAGCTTGTTCGTCTTCATAGTCTGGGACTCGTCGATGCGCCTGACCTTGTAGCCGCACTCCGCGAGCATCTGCGCGGCGTCGGGGATGGTGTCGTACCCCTTTAGAACGTCCGGCAGCTTCTTGCAGTTCTTTTCGTTAAAGTATATGCGCGCCAAATTCATAGAGACGTCCCTGTCGGTAAAACGCCTGTCCAAGAAGAGCGAGTAGGCCTCTTTCGCCCTATCGGTCATGCCCAGCGTCTCAAAGCTCTCGCCGGCGGACTTGAGCTTCCCGCTGTGCGCCTGCATATTGATCTTAAAGAGGTTGACGTGAGCCTCGGCGGACTGCTGCACGTCGCCCAGCTTGACGTAAATGTCGGCTATCGCCTCCCACGCGTCCTCGCTGTTCTGCTTCACGCCCATGCTCCTCTTGAGGTACTCGATCGCCTTGTCTTCATAGCCGCCAGCCTGCGCGTAGGCCTTGCCCAAATCAAGGTACTCGCCCTCGTCGAGCGTGAGGCCGCTCTCCTCCGCGCGGCGCAGGTAGTCCTCGCTGTCCGTTATCCTGCCCATCTGAATGCTCAAAAGCGCGAGCATGAAGAGCACGCGCCCGCTCGCCTCGCCGCTCTGCAAAACAGCCTCGTACTCCGAGCGCGCCCTGTCCAAGTTCCCCTGCGCCTGCGAAATCATCGCCATCTCTATAGATGCCGGAACCCTAAGCGCCGAGCTGCCCGCCGCCGACTCCGCCGCCCTCACCGCCTCGGAGTAGCGCTCCGCCCCGCGCAGATACTCCGCCAAACGCAGCTGCAGCGCCGGGTAATCCTTAGACTTCGATATAACCGACTCCATGTACGATATCGCCTTAGCGAAAGACTCCGCGCGGCCGGCCACAAGCGCCCCCGCGTACTGGAAACCCACAAACGACGAATTCTTCTGAACCAGCTTCTCCGCAGAAACCGACGTGGCCACGGCCCTCTCCTTCACAAACCGCCCCTCGTCGGCCAAAACGTTGCCGAACGCCTCTATGGCTTTCATGTCCTTGCCCCAAACCGGTATGCCGTAAGCGGGGCTGCTCTTGGCCTTTGGATCCATGGCGTCCGCAATCTTGGCCAAACACACGTTGAGCCCCCCCTCGAACTCGCTGTGTATGATGTCTACGGAGAACTTCTCCACCGTGGCCGCCTCCTGTATCCAGTAAAGCTCCATCACATACCGCGTCTTCTTTCCGTCTTTCTGCGGCTGGTACTCTTGATATAAGAGGTGGGTGGCCCCAAGCTTCTTGGCGGCGTCTATGTAGTGCTGCTTGTTGAACCGGCGCCCGTAGTCGCGCGAGTTCGGCAGCACGCTGTTGACCTGCTCCATAGTAAACACCTGCGTGCGCGGAAACGACCCAACCTTGTAGTGCGCGTAGATTTCGCCCGCCGCGGATATCCACTTAGTCTTGGTCTCCGTCTCGTACACGGCGTAGATTGGGCGGCTTACAAGAACCTTGTAATCGCCGTTAAACGGCGGAAGCACGCGCTTGGGCGCGTCGCTAGGCTTCTTCTTTTCGGTCTCCGCCTCCATAGTGCCGAAGAGGTTGTCGATCTCGCTGTCGCTGAAGTCCTTGCCGTCCGTTTGCGCGCTGGCCGCGCCGACGGCCAATAGGGCGAACATACAAGAAAGCACCGCGGCGGCGCGGAGAAAAGCTGGGGTTTGTTTCATTAATGCCTCATCTCCTAAAATCAATAGTATTTCAACAAAGCAACATTTAACTAGTATTTAATTCATATCCTATTTGTGCTAAATACGGCCATAGCGCGATGTTTTGCGACAACCATATCCTAATATAATTTATATTAGATTTATCCAAATAGCAATAGTTTAATAAAAAATCTTTTAATCTTTTTAAATCTTTAAAATCTTTTAAATCTTTTTCAGACGAAGCCTACGGCTTCATATGGTGTGGCGCAGAGCCGCCACACAAAGTCAAAATCAACATCAACGTCAAAACCATCTACCCCGCCGCCTTTGACTTTGACGTTGTGTGGCGGCTTTAGCCGCCACACGTTATGAAGCCGTAGGCTTCGTCTGAAAAAGATTTTAAAAAGACTTTGACTTTATAGGCTTCGTCTGAAAAAGATTTTAAAAAGACTTTGACTTTAACGTCAAAATCAACCCAACAGCGCCGATACCCCCTGCGGCCTTTGGTTCGCCTGAGCCAACATTGCCAGCGACGCTTGGCCCATTATCCTGTCCCTCGTTATGTGCATCACCTCCAGCGCCATGTCCGCATCCCTTATCCTGCTTTCGGCGGCCTGCGTGTTTTCCCCGGCGATGTCTAAGCTCCTGACCGTGTGCTCCAGGCCGTTTTGGACGGCTCCCAGTTCGCTGCGCTGGTGGGAGACCTCTTGCAGGGCGGCGTCTATCGCCTCTATGGCGGCGGAGGCGCCTAGCTGGGTGGATACGTCGATTTCCCCCGCCCCGGCGCCGGCGGGGTCTATCCGCAGCATCTCCCTAACCTCGTCGGAGACGCCGGTCGCGCCGCCATCTAGGAGCTTTTTGGTGTTGAACTCGGCGGAATTGCCGATCCGGTTCAATTCGGAGGAGAGCTGCTTCACCTCCGACTGCAGCTCGCGGCGGTCGGCGTCGGTGTATGTCGCGTTCGACGACTGGACGGCCAACTCGCGCATCCTTTGGAGGATCGACTGCGACTCGGAGAGCGCCCCGTCGGCGGTTTGGATGAGCGACACGGTGTCCGAGGCGTTGCGCGACATCATCGCGTAGCCACTCACCTGCGCGCGCATCTTCTCGGATATCGAAAGCCCCGCCGCGTCGTCCCCCGCGCGGTTTATCCGAAACCCGCTGGACAACTTCTCCATAGCCCGCGCCGCGCCGAGGGCGACGATGGTCATTTGGCGGTGGGAGTCTACCGCCGGCATGTTGCTGTTTATACGCATAGGTGCGCCTCCTTTGTCTTATATTCATTAATATAATACAAATTTATCGAAAATGCAAAATTTGGGGGTATTAAAAGATTAAAGTCAAATTCTTTAAATGCTGTTGGGGACGGGGCTCTGCCCCGTAACGCCCCGATGCATAATCACCCCTCCTATCAATATCCTCCCCTCATAATAAGGGGAGGATACTTTTTAACACATGCGCCCTCGGGGCGCGAAAACCGGTGGGTCAAAAAAAAGGCGGACCCAAGCGGATCCGCCCCATCATGCCAAAAACATTACTGCCAAAACATTACTGCCCCTCCGCTACCTAAGCAGCGTAAGGATGGACTGCGGCTGCGAGTTGGCTTGGGCCAACATCGCTTGCGACGCTTGCTGGAGGATGTTGTTCTTGGTGAACTCCATGATCTCCTTCGCCATGTCCACGTCGCGGATACGGCTCTCCGCAGCCTGCAGGTTCTCGGCGGCTGTGTCGAGGTTCTTGATCGTGTGCTCTAGGCGGTTCTGGATCGCTCCTAGGGAGCTGCGCTGGTGCGAGACCTTCGCTAGGGCGCTGTTCACCGTCTCAATCGCCGTCGCGGCGCCCCACTTGGAGCTGATGTCGACGCCGTCCACGCCTAGGGCGCGGGCGCGCATGTCGCCCATCGACACGAAAGTGGTCTGGCCGCTGTTCGCGCCGATCTGCGACATAAGGGACTCGCCGAGATTGGAGGAGGCGGCTTCGTACTTCGTGAAGATGAAAGTCATGCTGTCGGCCACGTTCATGAGGTCGTAGTTGGCCTCAAGCTTGGCGGCGGCGGTCGCGCCGTCTTTACCGAACTGCAGGCTCGCCGACGTGCCGCTTGCAGGCGCGACAAACGTTACGCTGCCCGGGATTGGATCCTTGCCGGCGGCGGTCGCGGTCTTAGACAGTATGACGGTGCCCGCCTTGAGAACAGTGCTGTCGGCTAACGTGGAGCCCGCCGCCACTACGCTGTCCTGTTTTACGGTGGTAAGATTCGCGTTGGTGCCGGCCACAATGTCCGACGCAAGGGTAACGTGGCCCTGCGTAACGGTGAGGCTGGTACCGGCAAGGCTCAGAACCGTGCCGTCGTCAAGGGTGTGGCTGCCCTTGTCCGCTATGATCGTGCCGTCGATTTTAACCACGCCGCCTTCGTTCAGCACTTTTATAGCTTTGCCGCCGACATCCAAATCGAAACTCTTGTCCGCTTGGGTCTCAATCACGCTCCCTTGGGACAATACGCTGCCGGATTTTAGCGTAACCCCGGTGGTTTCCTCAAGCCCGCCGGTGCCGATGCTAATTGTAACCTCGGTGACGCCGCCTTTCGTAACGGTGACGCTGCCGCCTGTCAAGATGGTGTTGTCGTACTCGCCAAGAGCTTTCTGATCAGCTAGATCTAAGCCGGTTGTCGGAACATCGGAGAAGTTATACACCACCCCGTTTGGCCCCACCATCTTGTAGTCCGACGTCTTAAACACCTCCGCGCTGCTCGCGTCAAAGGTCTGGTTCGTCTTAACGAGCATAAACGCCCCGCTAAAGTCCCAGCTCTTGCTGCTCGCGATGTAATTCGCCATATTATTCTGCTTGGCGGTGTCTACGATGACGCCGGAGTTGTTGTTTAGGCCCATCGAACCCTTGATCTCCTCGGCCACGCCCTTCGCGCTGCCTTCGAGAAGCTTCTTGGTGTTGAACTCGGTGGTGTTCCCGATCCTGTCAATTTCAGCCTTGAGCTGCTTGACCTCCGCGTGTAGCTCCGCGCGGTCGGAGTCGGTGTTGGTGTCGTTGGCCGACTGCACCGCCAGCTCGCGCATCCTCTGCAGGATGGAGTGGGTCTCGGAGAGCGCGCCCTCCGCCGTCTGGATTAGGGATATGGTATCCGAGGAGTTCTTGGATGCCATGGTGAGCCCGCGCACCTGCGCCCGCATCTTTTCGGAGATTGCGAGCCCGGCGGCGTCGTCGCCGGCGCGGTTGATGCGGAATCCGCTGGAGAGTTTCTCCATGGACCTTGAACCGTCAAGCGAACTGATTCCCATCTGGCGATGGGTGTTGACGGCTGCAATGTTGTGGTTAATGCGCATACTACGTCCTCCTTGTAACAGGTTATAGAATGACGGCGTCGTGCCGCCGTTTCCTCCAGATTCGTATATGCCGGCGCATAGCGGAGACGCCCCGCCGCCCGCCCCTGCGCACCGCATAACGCGATACGCTAGAGACGGCCGGCGTGACGGCGCAACACCCGCATTGTATACGTGCGCGGGGCGGTTTC
>JAIRUL010000271.1 GCA_031254445.1 Chitinispirillales bacterium | reverse complement strand
AAGGTGGGGTACGAGATCCTCAACAACATCATAAACGACGGGTTTAAGGGGGCCATTTACCCGATAAACCCGGGTTCCGCCGAGATTTTGGGCAAGAAGTGCTACAAGAGCCTCACGGAGGTGCCGGGGGCCGTCGACCTCGCGGTCGTGGTCATCAAGCGCGACCTCGTTATCCCTGTGCTGAAGGAGATGGGGCAAAAGGGCACGAAGGCCGCCATCGTCATAACCGCCGGGTTCGGCGAGACGGGGGCCGAGGGGAAGGCGCTGCAGCAGCAGATGATCGACATCGTGAACGAGCACGGGATAACGATGGTCGGGCCGAACTGCCTCGGGCTTCTCAACCCGTGGCACAAACTGAACGCCTCGTTCGGCGGGACGGCGGGCGAGCCGGGCGGCATCGCGCTCATCTCGCAGTCGGGCGCGCTCCTCACGGCGGTTCAAGACATCGCGGCGCGGGAGGAGCTGGGGTGGTCGGTTCTGGCCTCCATCGGCAACAAGGCATCGCTCGACGAGGTCGACTTCCTGCAGGGGCTAAAGGGCGACAAAAACACGAAGGTCATCGCCGCCTACCTAGAGAACATCACCCGCGGGCGCGACTTCATCCGCGAGGCCGAGGCCGTCAGCAAGGAGAAGCCGATAGTAATCCTCAAGGCCGGCCGCACGAGCGCCGGCGCGAAGGCCGCGTCGTCGCACACCGGCAGCCTCGCCGGCGCCGACACCACCTACGCCGCCGCGTTCGACAGGGTGGGCGTGATCCGCGCCGAGTCCATCGAGCAGCTCTTCGACGTCTCCATGGCCTTCTCCTACATGCCCCTCCCCAAGGGCGATAGGGTCGCCGTGGTAACAAACGCCGGCGGCCCCGGCATCATGATGTCCGATGCGCTCGAGATGCTCGGGCTGAAGGTTGCGAACTTCGACGACGCGACGCACAAGAAGCTTCTAGAGACGCTCCCCCCCGCAGGGTCGGCGCACAACCCGGTAGACGTGCTTGGCGATGCCACAAGCGACATGTACGGCAAGGCAATGGAGATAGTGATCGCCAGCCCCGAGGTTGACAGCATGATAGTGGTGCTCACCCCGCAGAAGATGACCGACGAAGACAATGTGGCCAAGAAGATGATCGAGATATCGAAGAAGCACCAGAAGCCGATCTTCGCCTGCTTCATGGGCGCGGGCAGCATCTCTAAGGGCGTGGCGATCCTGCGCGACAACAAGATCCCGCAGTACGGCGTGCCCGAACGCGCCGCCAAGGCGATGCAAGAAATGGTCAACTACAGCCGCTATAGGCAGCGCGCCGCGCGCAAGGTCGAGGAGTTCAAGGTCAATAAGCAGGTCGTCGCCGACATCATCGCCAAGTACCGCAAATCCGGCATGCACGAGATAGGCGAGGTCGACGCGAAAGAGGCGATGAGGGCCTACAACTTCAACGTCCCCGCCGGAAAGCTCGCCACAAACGCCAAAGAGGCCGGCAAGTTCACCGAGGAGATGGGCTACCCCGTGGTGATGAAAATTTCAAGCCCCGACATCCTCCACAAGTCCGACGCCGGCGGCGTCAAGGTCGGCCTCTCAAGCCGCGCCGAGGTCGAGGAGGCCTACGAGAAGATGATGGCCACCGTTAAAGAGCGTGTGCCCAAGGCGGATATTAAAGGCGTGCTCCTAGAGAAGATGATAGGCGGCAAGGACGACAGCGAGGTGCTCATCGGCATGAACAAAGACCCGCAGTTCGGCCCGGTCATCATGTTCGGCTGGGGCGGCATCTACGTCGAGGTGCTAAAAGACGTCTGCCTCAAACTCGCGCCGCTCACCGCCGACGAGGCGATGGGGATGATCCAAAGCACCAAGGTCTACAAACTCCTAAAAGGCGCGCGCGGCGCAAAGCCGAAGGACATAAAGGCCGTGGTCGAAAACCTCCAGAGGATTTCGCAACTAGTGATGGACTTCGAGGACATCGCCGAAATCGACATCAACCCGCTTAAAGTAGGGGTTGAGGGCGCAGGGGCGACGCTCTTGGACGCTAGGATTATCCTTACCAAGTAGGTGGTGGTGGGCGTTGATGTATTGATGTGGTAATTCTTGAATTCTTGATTGTACACGGTCGGGCAACTTGTTACATTGCCCGACCGCATTTATATCTATACTGATGCGATCTATGCAATCACCCGATACGATAAAATCAAAACTGTTCTCCCTTGTCAACAAAGGCATAAAATACGACTTAGACCGTATGGTCAAAGCCGCGTCTTTGTGCGGCGACCCGCATAGGGCGTATTTGTCGGTGCATGTCGCAGGCACGAACGGCAAGGGCTCCACATGCGCCTACATCGAATCGGCGCTGCGCTGCGCGGGGTACAAGACTGGGCTTTACACGTCGCCGCACATAGTTAATTTCGAGGAGCGGTTCAAAGTCGGCGGTGTTGATATTAGCGAGGATGTCTGGTTTGATGTTTACAAAGACCAAGAGGAGGTCATAAGCGCCCTAGGCTTGACTTTTTTCGAGGCCGCGACGCTCATGTCGTTCGAGATTTTTAGGCGGGCGGGCGTCGAGTACGCCGTTTTTGAGACCGGCATGGGCGGGCGGCTCGACGCCACGAACATCGTTATCCCGCAGGTCTCGGTAATAACGAAGCTGGCGCTCGACCACAAGGAGTATTTGGGCGACGACATGGTGGCGATAGCGGGGGAGAAGCTCGGGATCGTCAAGCCCGCCGTTCCCGTAGTGATGCTTGAACCTGTCGACAAGCGCGTTGCGCGGCTTGCCGAGGGGAGGTGCCGCGATGTTGGGTCAGAATTGATACTTGTCGGCGCGGATGAGGCCGCAGATGTCGTGTCCGGCGATGACGGCGTGTCGTTTAACTGGAGAGCGGACGGGCGCAGGTACGCCGTATCCATGCTGGGCGAGCACCAAGCGCAGAACGCCGTCCTCGCGCTGAACGCGCTGAAATGTATCGGCGGCATTGAGTACAAAACGGCTTGCAACGGAATAAAATCCGCGTATCTGCCTGGGCGCTTTCAGGTCATAGAGGTCGGCGGCCGCGATGTGGTGGTTGACGTGGGGCACAACCCCGACGCCGCGGTGGTTCTCGCGGAGGCGCTTAAACAGCGGTTCCGCAGTAGGCGGGTACACCTCGTTATCGGGATGATGGGGGATAAGGATATAGAGGCTGTTACTAGCGCCCTTGCCCCGCGCGCATCGTCGTTCTACTTTGCAAAGCCCAAAACAGACCGCGCCGCCAGCCCTCAAGAGCTATATGCGTTGACAGAGGGAAAATTCAGCGGAAGGCGCGTCATTGTAGAGGATGTGGGCGACGCTTTTAGGGCGGCGTTAAGCGATGCGGCCGGCACGGACGTCGTTTGCGTGACGGGGTCATTCTACACGGTGTCGGAGGCGCTGGAGGCGGGCGGTATCAATAAAAGTATTGCGTAGGAACCGGCGCTCGCGTAGCGGAGGCGATAGCCGTCTCGGAGGCCGAGGTGACCGTGATAAGCAATATCCGCGCCGCGCTTGCTGAGCACTTGAAGAACATCGAGCTCGAAGTGCACGGTCTGACAAATAGGATAGCTAACGACAAGCGCGACATCACGCGCTTAGAAAGCGACGTCGCGCAGTTTGGTACTAGGAAGCAAGCGAAGATAGAAGAGCGGGGTAAGTGCCTATCCGGGATAGAGGGCCTTGAGGGCAGCCGCGCGCAGATGTCTATAGAGCTAGAGTCCGCAAGGGAGAAGCGCGCCGCGCTAGAGTCCGCGCGGGACGCCGTCCGCGAAGACTACAACGGCCGCCTAACGGAGATAGAAACTTCGCGCAAAGAGGTGAAAGGCATAAGCGGCGAGCTCAAACAGTCGCGCGACGAGCAGGAGCGCCGCCGCATCCGCGAGAGGATGTGGGAGTCCTACGAACTTGATATGGAGAGTTTAGAACAAGATGGCCTCGCGGTTCTCGAAGAGGACGACGAGGCGGTAACGCGCGAGATAGCGATGTACAAGGAGCGCATTAAGCACGTCAACATGGCGGCCTTAGAAGACTTCGACACGGAAAGCGCGCGCGCAGTTCATAACCACCATCGATCAGGTTCAAAAGAATTTCTCGGAGATGCCCACAACCCTCTTCGAGGGCGGCGAAGCGAGCATCACGCTCCAAGAAGACGTAGACCCGCTCGAGGCCGAGATACACATCAACGTGCGCCCCGCCGGCAAAAAAATGCGCGGCGTGCAGCTCCTCTCCGGCGGCGAGCGCGCGCTCACCGCGATATCGCTTCTCTTCGCGCTCTACCTTGTCAAGCCCTCCGCCTACTGCATCCTAGACGAGCTTGACGCCCCGCTCGACGACGCGAACATCAGCCGCTTCGTGAAAGTGCTGAGGAAGTTCGCCGAAAAGACGCAGTTCATAGTGATAACCCACAACAAGGGGACCATGGAAGCCGCGGATCTGCTCTACGGCGTGACGCAGCAGGAGTCCGGCGTGTCGACGATAGTGTCGGTGAAGTTCGAGGACGCGGAGGAACTGCGGGCGGCGTGAAAGGGGCCCGTTCCGCCCGTTTTGCTGTATAACCCTAACCTGTAATCGTAGGGGTCGAATATTTTCGGCCCTTTTTTTGACGTTGACGTTGATTTTAATGAACGTTAAAATTAGGGTCGAAAATATTCGGCCCCTACAAAACAACCATCCGTGCATAATAGTCTATGGATTTGCAATTCATAATGCCAACAATGAAGCATTTTAACCTATGTTAAAAGAGGGTTCTGTGGGTATCAAAAGATCGATGTTTCGGGCCGTGGCTGTTTTAGCGGTCGCGGTGACGGTTGTTTTGATTGGGTGCGGGGGTAGCGGCGGAGGTAACGGCAAAGCTGGCGGCGGCGGAAAGTCTGCGTTGGAGAGCGGCAGTTTTACCGATTCCC